>NZ_JBJLRI010000049.1:0-31537 GCF_050871405.1 Kineococcus esterisolvens | reverse complement strand
CCGCACGCCCCGCGGCGTGCGGCGGTCCCGGAGCCCTCAGGCGCCGAAGCGCGCCGGCAGGGTCGCGGAGTGCGCCCCGCGCAGCTCGGCGAGGGGCACGGTGAACTGCCCCTGCACGTCCAGGACCGGTTCCTCGCCCTCGGCCGCGTCGGTCACGCCGATGCGCAGGTGCGCCAGGCCGCGGGCGGTGCACATGTCGGTGAACCGCACCTCGTCCTCGCGCGGCACCGCCACGACCGCGCGGCCCGCGGACTCCGAGAACAGCGCCGTGAAGGCGTCGAGGCCGTCGCGCTCGCACAGCTCGTCCAGCCACACGCGCGCCCCCACGCCGAAGCGCAGGCAGCTCTCCACCAGGGCCTGCGCCAGGCCGCCCTCGGACAGGTCGTGCGCGGCGTCCACCAGGCCGTCGCGCGCGCAGTTGACCAGCACGTCCGCCAGCAGCTTCTCGTGCTCGAGGTCCAGCACCGGCGGCAGCCCGCCCAGGTGGCCGTGCTCCGCCCACGCCCACTCCGAGCCGCCCAGCTCGTCGCGGGTCGCACCCAGCAGGTAGACGTTCTGGCCGGCCTCGCGCCACCCCGAGCAGGTGCGGCGCGAGACGTCGTCGAGCACGCCCAGCACGCCGATCACCGGGGTCGGCAGGACCGCCGAGTCCAGGCCGGCGTCACCGGTCTGGTTGTACAGCGACACGTTGCCGCCCGTGACGGGCACGCCCAGCGCCTCGCACGCCTCGGCCAGACCCTGCACGGCCTCCGCGAACTGCCACATGACGCCCGGGTCCTCCGGGGAGCCGAAGTTCAGGCAGTCCGTCACCGCCAGCGGCCTCGCACCGGTGGTGGCGACGTTGCGGTACGCCTCCGCCAGCGACAGCTGCGCACCGGTGCGCGGGTCCAGCTTCGCGTAGCGGCCGTTGCCGTCCAGGCTCAGCGCCACGCCCAGCCCGGTGCTCTCGTCCACGCGCACCACACCGGCGTCGTCGGGCATCGCCAGGGTCGTGTTGCCCAGCACGTAGCGGTCGTACTGGTCGGTCACCCACGCCCGCGAGCACAGGTTCGGGGAGGCGACCATGCGCAGCAGCGTGGCCCGCAGCTCGTCCCCGCCCGCCGGGCGCGGCAGCCGCTGCGCCGTCGGGGCGTCGGCCTGCAGCGCGTCCTGGGACTGCGGGCGCGCGTACGGGCGCTGGTACACCGGGCCCTCGTGGGCCACGGTGCGCGGCGGCACGTCCACGACCGTCTCGCCGTGCCACTGCACCACGAGGTGGTCGCCGTCGGTGACCTCGCCGAGCACGGCTGCCTCGACGTCCCACCGTGCGGTCACGCGCAGGAACTCGTCGATGTTGGCCGGGGTGACCACGGCCATCATGCGCTCCTGCGACTCGCTCATGAGGATCTCCTCCGGCGAGAGCGAGGGGTCGCGCAGCGGCACCCGGTCCAGGTGGATCAGCATGCCGCCGTCGCCGGCGCTGGCCAGCTCGCTGGTCGCGCACGACAGGCCCGCGCCGCCGAGGTCCTGGATGCCCTCGACCAGGCCGGCGTGGAAGAGCTCCAGGCAGCACTCGATGAGCACCTTCTCCTGGAACGGGTCCCCCACCTGCACCGCGGGGCGCTTGCTGGGGCCGCCGGCCTCGAAGGTCTCGCTGGCCAGCACGGAGACGCCCCCGATGCCGTCGCCGCCCGTGCGGGCGCCGAAGAGCACCACGAGGTTGCCCACGCCGCGCGCGTTCGCCAGGTGCAGGTCCTCGTGCCTGAGTGCCCCCACGCACAGCGCGTTGACGAGCGGGTTGCCCTGGTAGCTGGGGTCGAAGACGACCTCCCCGCCGATGTTGGGCAGGCCGATGCAGTTGCCGTAGCCGCCCACGCCCGAGACGACGCCGGGCACCACGCGAGCGGTGTCCGGGTGGTCGATCGCCCCGAAGCGCAGCGAGTCCATGACGGCGATCGGGCGCGCGCCCATCGCCATGATGTCGCGGATGATGCCGCCCACGCCGGTGGCCGCGCCCTGGTAGGGCTCGACGTAGCTGGGGTGGTTGTGGCTCTCCACCTTGAACGTCACGGCCCAGCCGTCACCGATGTCCACGACGCCGGCGTTCTCGCCGATGCCCACCATGAGGGACTTCTTCATCTCGTCGGTGGTGTGCTCGCCGAAGGTGCGCAGGTGCACCTTCGAGGACTTGTAGGAGCAGTGCTCGCTCCACATCACCGAGTACATCGCCAGCTCCGCGCCCGTGGGGCGCCGGCCGAGGATCTCGCGGATGCGCTCGTACTCGTCGGCCTTCAGGCCCAGCTCGGCCCACGGCTGCGCGTGCTCCGGCGTGGCGCCGGCGCGCTGGACGGTGTCCAGGGCGCGCGCGGTCGGCGCGGTCGGGGCGCTCACGCGCCCACCGCCGCGAGACCCGCGGTCAGGACGGAGGTGAACAGCCCGAGCCCGTCGGTGCCCGGGCCGTAGCCCTCCTCCACCGCGTGCTCCGGGTGCGGCATGAGGCCCACCACGTTGCCGCGCTCGTTGGCGATGCCGGCGATGTCGCGCAGCGAGCCGTTGGGGTTGCCGCCCAGGTAGCGGAAGACCACGAGGCCCTCGCCCTCCAGCCGGTCGAGCGTCTCGGCGTCGGCGACGAAGCCGCCCTCGCCGTTCTTCAGCGGCACCGTGATTTCGGCGCCCGCCTCGAAGGCGGACGTCCACGCCGTCGCGGTGGACTCCACGCGCAGGCGCTGGTCCTTGCAGACGAACTTCTGGTGGTCGTTGCGCACCAGGGCACCGGGCAGCAGGTGCGACTCGCACAGCACCTGGAAGCCGTTGCAGATGCCCAGCACGGGCAGGCCGCGCCGGGCACCGGCGACGACCTCGCCCATCACGGGCGCGAAGCTGGCGATGGCCCCGCAGCGCAGGTAGTCGCCGTAGGAGAAGCCGCCGGGCAGCACGACCGCGTCCACGCCGCGCAGGTCCGCGTCGGCGTGCCAGAGGGTCACCGGCTCGGCACCGGCCAGGCGCACCGCGCGGCGGGCGTCGCCGTCGTCCAGGGAGCCGGGGAAGGTGACGACGCCGACCTTCACGCGGTCACCTCCTCCGCGGCCCGCACCGAGACGACGTCCTCGATGACCGGGTTGGACAGCAGCTTCTCGGCCGCGGCGCGGGCCTGCTCGAGGACCTCCGGGGTGACCTCCCCCTCGACCTCCAGCTCGAACCGCTTGCCCTGGCGGACGCCGGTGAAGGCGTCGAAGCCCAGGCGGGGCAGGGCGCCGACGACGGCCTTGCCCTGGGGGTCGAGGATCTCGGGTTTCGGCATGACGTCGATGACGACGCGGCCCATGCGCGGCGCTCCTTCGTGGGCGTACGCCCAGCAGGGGGGGGAGGGGATCGGCAGCCCCAGGTTACCGCCCGCCGGAGGGCCCTCGCCCCGGCTCGTCCCCGGCGGTCGGCAGCGGGAGGCGGTCGTCCTCCACGTCCCAGCCGGCGAGCGCGTGCGCCAGGCCGCGGTGCCCGCGGGTGGTCCACACCGCGACCGCGGCGGCCACGGCGAGCGCGGCGGCCAGCGAGGAGGCCGTCCCGGGGCCGGAGGTGTTCAGCAGGTGGAAGCCGCCCGCCCCCACCAGCCAGCGCAGCACCGCGCGCGCGGGCCGCAGCGGACCGCGCGGGCGCAGCCGCACCACCGCCTCGCCGGGGGTGCGGCCGGTGCTAAGCAGGTGCACCAGCAGGACCGCCGCCGGCAGCAGGGTCGCCAGCAGCAGCAGCACCGCGCGGTCCGCGGCCGGCGGCACGCGCAGGCCCGCGCCGACGGCGAGCGCGCGCCAGGTGAACGCGGCAGCCAGCCCACCCCCGGTCAGCAGCACCACGTCGCTGGCCATGCCCAGCAGGCGGCGCCAGGCCGTGACCGGGCGCGGCGCCTCCGGGTCCTGGGCGCCCTGCCCCGGCAGCAGCCGCAGCAGCGGGGCCAGCAGCGCCCCGAGCAGGGCGCCGGCGGTGTTGGCGAGCAGGTCGTCCACGTCGAAGACGCGGTAGGCGCACGGGTACAGGGACCACACGCCGGTCAGCTGGGTCAGCTCCACCAGCCCCGAGACCGCCAGGCCCGTCAGCGCGGCGCCGGCCACCCCGCGCCGCGTCAGGTGCCGCACGAACGCCCCCAGCGGCACGACCAGCGCGACGTTGAAGGCGAACTGCTGCACGGCCGCGTTGGCGACCACGTCCGCGGGGGTGCGCAGGCCCAGGCGGACCGCGTCGGCGAGGAAGCGCCCCGGCTGCAGCTGCGGGTCCCGCCCGCCGTCCACGCACAGGCCCGCGCCGCTCGCCGGCAGCGGCAGGAGCGTGTAGGCGACGACCGCCAGGGCGTGCACCAGCACCGCCAGCGCCAGCAGGGCGGGGGCCGGCCCGACGGTGCCGCGGCGGCGGAACTGCACGGCCACGTACGGCACGAACAGCGCCGAGGCCAGCAGCACGCCGCCGGCGACGGCGACCACGGCGGGCATCAGCAGGCGGTTCACGGGCGTCCCCGCCCCTGGCGGGTGGCGGCGCGGCGGGTGGTCGGGCGCACGCCCCCAGACTGGCGCAGGGCTCCCGCCCGGTCGCGCCGGCGGGAACCACCCGTCCGGCCCCGGGGACGGTCCGCGCACGCCCGCGCGGCGGTACCGTGCGCTCACCCGCGCGGGGCGCGGGAGGGACCGAGGAGCTGCCGTGACCACCATCATGGACGTCGCCGCGGCCGCGGGGGTCTCCGCGAGCACGGTGTCGTACGTGCTCAGCGGCAAGCGCACCATCTCCGCCGCCACCCGCTCGCGCGTCGAGCGGGCCATCGAGGACCTGGGCTACCGGCCGCACGCCGGTGCGCGGGCGCTGGCCTCGAACCGCACGAACGTCGTCGGCCTCGTCGCACCGCTGCGCGAGGACGTCAACGTCAACGTCATCATGCAGTTCGTGCGGTCGGTGACGACCACCGCGCGCCACCACGACCTGGACGTGCTGCTGCTGACGCAGGAGGAGGACGCGGGCCTGCGCCGCGTCAGCAGCGGCTCCCTGGTCGACGGGCTGCTGGTGATGGACATCGAGGCCGACGACCCGCGCGTGGACGTCCTGACGTCGCTGGACCGCCCCACGGTCCTCATCGGGGTGCCCGACGACCCCAGGGGCCTGAGCTGCGTGGACTTCGACTTCGCGGGGGCGGCGCGGGCGGCCGTGGGGCACCTGACGTCCCTGGGGCACCGGCGGATCGCGGTGCTGGCCTCGCCGCCGCGCTCGCTGACCCGGCACGCCGGGTACGCGGAGCGGGTGCGCGACGGGTTCCGCGAGGCGGTGCGCGCGGCCGGCGCCGAGGGCGCCTACCAGCCGTGCGAGCCGGGCGCGGAGGGCGTGCGGCGCAGCCTGGCAGCCGTGCGCTCGGAACTGCCCGGGGTCAGCGCCCTCGTCGTGCACAACGAGGCGGCGCTGCCGTCCCTGCTGGCGGTGCTGGCCGAGGAGGGGCTGGACGTGCCCGGCGACGTCTCGGTGGTCACCATCGCGGCCAGCGAGGGCGCGAACCTGCTGCGGCCGCTGACGTCGCTGGACATCCCCGCCCTGGACGTGGGGCGCATCGCGGTGGAGATGCTGGTGGCCCGCATCGGCGGCGAGCGGACCGCCGAGACGCGACTGCTGGCGGCGCCGCTGGCGGACCGCGGCACCACGGCGGCCCCCCGCGGCTGAGCCGCGGGGCGCCGGGGTCGTGCGGGGTCGTGCGGGGTCGCCGGTCCCGGGCGGCTCAGCCCTTGACGGCGCCGATCATGACGCCGGAGGCGAAGTGCCGCTGCACCCACGGGTAGACCATCAGCACCGGCACGATCGCGATGACCACGACGGCCATCTGCACCGCGAGGCTCGCCACCTGACCGGAGCCCACGTCCACGCTGCCGGGGACGTCGACGCCCTGCAGGACGAAGGACCGCAGCACCACCTGCAGGGGCTGCTTGGTGGAGTCGTTGATGTACAGCGTGGCCTGGAAGAACGCGTTCCAGTACCCGACGGCGTAGAACAGCGCGATGACGGCCGTGACGGCCTTGGACATCGGCAGGACGATCTGCGCGAGGATCCGCCAGTCGCCGGCGCCGTCGATCCGCGCGGAGTCGATGAGCGAGCCGTCGATGCCCATGAAGAACCCGCGCAGGATGAGGATGTTGAACGCGGAGACGGCCGTGGGCAGGATCAGCGACCAGTAGCTGTCGATGAGGCCCAGGCTGCTGACCAGCAGGTAGGTGGGGATCATCCCGGCACCGAAGAACATGGTGATGAGCAGGGCGAACAGGATCACCCGGTGCCCGTAGGAGCCGGTGCGCGAGAGCCCGTACGCCCCGAGGACCGACACGACCATGCTCACGGCGGTGCCGACGGTGGTGATGCCCACGCTGACCAGGACCGCGCGGGTGACCACTCCCCCGCTGAGGACCTGCCGGTAGGCGTCCAGGGTCAGCTCCCCGGGCACCAGCACCAGGCCGCCGGCCCGGGTGATGGATGCCTGGGTGGAGAAGCTGGTCAGCACGATCGTGTACAGCGGCACGACGACCGCCGCGCAGATGACGACCAGGGCCAGGCCCTTCAGGCCCTTGCCGACGGGGGTGGGCTCCTCGTCCCACACCGGGCGGGAGGAGCGGCTGCGCTGCACCTGGTCGGCGGGGACGGGACCGACGCCGTTGACGTCGGTGTCCAGCGGGCGGTCCGGGCCGCCGCGGTCGATCTGCCTCGTCGCACTCATCGCCTCGAGTACACCCCCTGCTCGCCGAACACGTGCGCGACCTTGTTGGCGGCCAGGACGAGCAGCATGCTCACCAGGCCCTTGACGAGACCGGCGGCCGCGGCGTAGCTCCAGTCGCCGTTGCGCACGCCGCGGTAGTAGACGAACGTGTCCAGGACCTCCGCGACCCCCGCACCGACGGCGTCGCGCTGCAGGATGAGCTGCTCGAACCCGACGGTGAGGGAGTCCCCCAGCCGCAGGATGAGCAGCAGGACGATGACGGGCCGCAGCGCCGGCAGGGTGATGTGCCACATGCGGCGCCAGCGGTTGGCGCCGTCCACCGCGGCCGCCTCGTACAGCGAGGGGTTCACCGCGGCCAGCGCCGCGAGGAACACGATGATGCCCCACCCGGCGTCCTTCCAGATCGCCTGGGACGTGATGAGGAACAGGAACGCGTCCGGGTCGGTGATGACGTCGACACCGTCGAACCCGGCAGCGGCCAGCACCCGGTTCAGCAGCCCGGCGCCGCCGAGGATCTGCTGGAAGATCGAGACGACCAGGACCCAGGAGAAGAAGTGCGGCAGGTACACGATCGACTGCACCGCCACCCGGACCCGCGTGTTGAGCACGCTGTTGAGCAGCAGCGCAAGAGCGATGGGGACGGGGAAGAAGAACACCAGCTGGAACGCGGTGATCGTGAGCGTGTTGCGCACCGCGTCCCAGAACGACGGGTCGGCGAACACGCGCTCGAAGTTCGCCCAGCCGACGAACGGGCTGTTGCGGATCCCGATGAACGGCGAGTAGTCCTGCCACGCCACGACGTTGCCGGCGATCGGGACGTAGGCGAAGACGACCAGCAGCGCCAGCATCGGCAGGCACATGAGGAGCAGGCTGCGGTCCCGGCGCAGGCGGGCGAGGTGTCCCATCCTGTTCCTCGCCGGCCGCGCCTCCCCCGCCGCCCGCGGCGCACCGGGCCGGGGCCCGCCGCGCTTCTCGCGCGGCGGTTCCAGACGGGTTCCCGATGCCACGCTCAGCTCGCCTCGTCGCCGGTGAGGAACTTCTCCCGGTAGGCGCGCAGCTCGTCGCCGCCGCTGTTGCGCCACGTGGTGATGGCATCGTCGAGGGCGCTGATGTCCTTGCGGCCGCGGGCGATGTCCTTGGCGAGGTCGTCGAACGGCTTGCCCAGGGAGCTGTACTGGCTGGGGTCCTGGATCTGCTGACCGTAGAACACCGGCTCGGTGACGTGCGGGGCCTGGCGGGCCATCCACTCGCAGAAGTCGCGCACGTACTGGGGGAACTGGACCTTGGCGTTGACGACGGGCGCGTTGACGAGGAAGCCGTAGGTGCTGGTGACCTCGTTGAGGCCGCGGTCGTTCAGGGTCGGCGCACCGGCCGCGTCGCGCTCGAAGGTGACGCCCTCGACGCCGTAGTTGACGAGCTGGAACTCCTCGGACCCGAAGGGGGAGGCGATGAAGTTCGCGAGGGAGAGCATCTCCTCGATCGCGGCGGTGTCGTCGGTCTTCTTGATGAAGCTGAAGATGCTGACCGGCTGGCCCTTGAACAGGATCGGCTCGCCGCCGTCGGGGCCGAACCAGTCCAGCGGGTGCTGCTCGAACGTGGGGTTGGAGGGCAGCACGCGCGCCAGCGCCTCGTGCCAGCCGCCGAGGCCGTCGTAGGCGATGAGGGTCTGCCCGGCCTCGAAGCGGTCCTTGCCCTGCTGGGTGTTCCCGGCGACGGCGTCGGGGTGCACGGCGCCGGAGGCGAAGAGCTCGCGGTTCCACTCCAGGGCGTTGCGGTACGCCTCGGTCTCGAACCTGCTGAGCAGCTCGCCGTCCTGCAGGTGCCAGTCGGCGCCGGAGCCGAACATCATCTGCGCGCCGTCCCACAGGTCCTCGCAGCCCCAGCGCCGGGCGGACTCGGAGGTGGCGTCCTTGGCGACCTGGAGCAGCTCGTCGGGACTGGTGGGCGCTGCCAGGCCGAGCTGCCCGAAGATGTCGCGCCGGTAGAAGATCGCGTTGCCGACGAGCTCGCCGGGGTAGGGCAGGCCGTAGAGACGGCCGTTGAAGACGCAGTACTTCCAGGCGTCGGTGGGCAGGTTGGCCAGGTTCGGGTACTTCAGGACCTTGTCGCCGGCCAGGTGGTCGGTGAGGTCGGCGAAGAGCGCGGTCACGCCCTGGTCGAAGCGCGGGGGGACGTTCCAGGTGGGGATGACGACCCAGTCGGGCACGTCGTCGGGCGAGGCGAGGACGGCCTGCAGCTTGTCGCCGTAGGTGACGCCGTCGGTGACCTGGAACTCGACGGTGGCGCCGAGCGCCTCGTTGACCGCCTGGTAGTAGGCGTTGCTGTCGAGCCCGGGCGGGGAGGTCCACCAGGCGGGGGTCATCGCGGTGTAGGTGCCGCCGGAGCCGGGCACGCCGTCGACGGCCTTGACCAGGGCGGCGGGCATCGTGGTGTACCCGGGGGTGGAGCCGTCGACGCCGGGGATGTCCGGCTCGACCAGCGTCAGCGGCTGGTACGCCGGCAGGACGGCGGCCAGGTCCGCCTCGGACAGCGGCCCCTCCAGCGGCGGGGCGCCGGCCCCCTCGCTGGAGGTGCACGCCGCGAGGCCGCCGGGCAGGGCCGCGAGCGCCGCGCCGGCGGCGACCGTGCCGAGCACGGAGCGCCGGGCGGGACCGGGCCGGGCGTCGGTGGCCTCCGTCGCGGGGCGGGTGTGCTGGTCCATCGTTGTCCACACTCCTTCATGTCGGACGTCGATCAGCGCGATCTGGTGGTCGCGACCTCGCGACGGGGCCTCGTTGCCGGTCGAAGCGCTTCGATCGATGCCACCGTACGACCGCGACCGGGAGATGACAAGCAACCCCGAAATATTCATCAGATGAGTGGTCGGCAGGTGGTGGCGGCGCGGTTCCCCCGGCACTACGGTGCAAGCGCTTCGACGCGAAAGGGACCCGACGATGACCCTGCCGTTCCGCGACACCCGCCTGCCGCTGCGCGAGCGGGTGGACGACCTGCTGGACCGCCTCACCCCCGGCGAGCGCCTGGCGATGCTGCACCAGCACGCGCCCGCGGTGCCCCGGCTGGGCCTGGGAGCTTTCCGCACCGGCACGGAGGCCGCGCACGGCGTGGCCTGGCTGGGCGCCGCCACGGTGTTCCCGCAGACCGTGGGACTGGCGGCGACGTGGGACCCGGACCTGCTGCGCCGCGTCGGCGGGGCCGTCGGGCGGGAGGTGCGCGCCAAGAAGCTCACCGACCCGGACGTCAGCCTCAACGTGTGGGCACCGGTGGTGAACCCGCTGCGCAACCCGCTGTGGGGCCGCAACGAGGAGGGGTTCAGCGAGGACCCGCACCTGACGGCGGAACTGGCCACCGCCTACGCGGCGGGGCTGCGCGGCGAGCACCCGAGGGTCTGGCAGACGGTGCCCACCCTCAAGCACTTCCTGGCCTACGACGGCGAGCCGTGGCGCGCGACCGCGTCGGTGCAGGTGCGCGAGCGGGTCCTGCACGAGCTGGAACTGCCGGCGTTCCGCGGACCGGTCGAGGCCGGCGTGGTGGGCGCGGCGATGCTCGCCTACAACCTCGTCGACGGGGTGCCGGCGCACGTCAGCCCGCTGGTGCGCGAGCACCTGCGCTCCTGGGCGGGCGACCCCGACGCCCTGGCCGTCGTCACCGACGCCGGGGCGCCGGGCAACCTCGTGCGGCTGGAGCGGTGGGCCGGCGACCTCGCCACCGCCGACTCGGCGGCGGTGCGCGCGGGCGTGGACTCCTTCACCGACGACGGCGACGACCCCGGCCCGACCCTGCGGGCGCTGCGCACGGCGCTGGAGCGCGGCGAGCTGGAGCAGGCCGACGTCGACGCGGCCGTGCGGCGGCTGCTGACGCTGCGCGCCCGCACCGGGGAGTTCGACGAGGACGCCCCCGGCGAGCAGCGCCCGTACGGCGACGTGCGCACCGACGACGTCGGGTGCGCCGCGCACGTGGCGCTGGCCCGGGAGGCCGCCGCGGCGGGCGTGGTGCTGCTGCGCGACCGCGGCGGCTCGCTCCCGCTCCCAGCCAGCGGGACGGTGGCCGTGGTGGGACCGCTGGCCGACACCGTCCTGACCGACTGGTACAGCGGCACCCCCACGGCGGCGACCGGCCTGGCGGCGGCCCTGCGCGAGCGCCTGGGGGCCCAGCGGGTGCTCGTGGCCGACGGCAGCGACCGCGTCAGCCTGCGGCACACGGCCTCCGGCCGGTACGTCACCGCCGCCGGGGACGGCGCCCTGCTGGCCGGCGCGGGCGCGGCCGGCGAGGACGCCCGCTTCGACGTCACGGAGTGGGCCGACGGCGTGGTGACGCTGCGGCACGCGGCCACGGGCCGGCTGGTGACCCGCGGGGAGGCCTCCCTGGCCGCCACCGCCGAGCGCGTGGGCGGCTGGGTGGTGCAGGAGACCTTCCGCACGCACGCCGACGGCGGGACCCTCGCGCTGCGACACGAGGGCACCGGCCGCTGGGTCGTGGTGGACCCCACCACCGGGGCGCTGTCCCCGGAGGCGGCCGACCGCGACGGAGCCGCCCGTTTCGTCGTGCGCACCCACCGCAGCGGCACCGAGGTCGCCGCCGGGACCGCCGCGGCCGCCGACCGGGTGCTCGTCGTGGTCGGCAACGACCCGCACGTCGGCGGGCGCGAGACGCAGGACCGCGCGAGCCTGGCGCTGCCGCACGCGGCCACCGAACTGGTGCGGGCGGTGCGGGAGGTGGCGCCCGGTTGCGTCCTGGTGCTGGTGTCCTCCTACCCGTACGCGCTCGGCGGGCTGGCCGACGAGGTCGGGTCGCTGGTGTGGTCCAGCCACGCCGGGCAGGAGCTGGGGCACGGACTGGCCGACGTGCTGCTCGGGGACGCGGAACCCTCCGGCCGGCTGCCCCAGACGTGGTACCGCGACGACGCGGACCTGCCGGACGCCGTGGACCACGACGACATCACCCGCCGCGCCGGGTACGCGTGGGGCGAGCGCGGGGTGCTGTTCCCGCTCGGCCACGGCCTCGGGTACGGCTCGGTGGGCTACCGGCGCGCGCACGCCGACCGGGCCACCGCCCGGGCGGGCCAGGAGGTCGCGGTGAGCGTCGAGCTCGTCAACGACGGCGAGCGGCCGGTCGTGGAACTGGTGCAGGTGTACGCGACCGCGCCGGGGCTGGCGGTGCCGTTCCCGCGCCGCCGGTTGCTGGCGCACCGGCGGGTCCGCGTGGAACCCCGCTCGAGCGCCACGGCGGTCCTCGACGTGGCGGTGGACCGGCTGGCGGTGCGGGACGTGGCGCGCGAGCGCACGGCCGTGCTGCCGGGCGCGTACCACCTGCTGGTGGGGTCGTCCGCCGAGGACGTGCGCGCGGAACTCCCGCTGGTGGTCGAGGGCGAACCGCTGCCGCCGCGGGAGCCGGTGCGGGCGGCCGCGTTCGACGCCGGTGAAGGCGTGGAGCTGGTCCCGCGGGACGGGTCGGGCCGCACGGTGGTCCGGGCCGCGCTGCCCGGCTGGGGCGCTCGGCTGGAGTTCACCGGGTGCGCCGCGGCCGGGGTCGCGGCGCTGCGCTGCTGCGCGCGCGGTGAGCGCACCGGCGAGGAGCTGCTGGTCCAGGTGCGCGGCGCGTCCGGGGCGTGGCTGCCGGCGGGGCGCGCCGCGCTGCCGGCGGGTTCGTGGGCGGACGTGGAGGTGCCGCTGCAGCTGCCCGCGGGTGAGCGCGCGGACCTGCGCCTGGTGCTGCCCGCGGGCGCGCTGGTCGACGAGCTGGAACTCGTGCGCGGCGCTCCCCGCTGACCCCCCGGAGCGCCACCCGCCCCGGCTGCTGCGCGAACCGGGCCCCGACGCGGGAGCCCTGCACCGGGCAGCGCCTGGTACAACGGCACCGTCGCACCGGCGAGCGCCGTTGGAGGATCTGCTGTGGCGGGGTACCCGGTGGGTGAGCCGTACGAGCGGGGGCTGCTGGACGTCGGCGACGGGCACCGGGTGTCCTGGACGGTCAGCGGCAACCCTGCCGGGAAACCCGTGGTGGTCGTGCACGGCGGGCCCGGTGGGCGGGCCACACCGCACTGGCGCAGCTACCTGGACCCGGCCCGCTACCGCGTCGTGCAGTTCGACCAGCGCGGCTGCGGGCTCAGCACCCCCTCCGCGTCCGAGGACGTGGTGGACCTGTCGGCCAACACCACCGCCCACCTGGTCGCCGACGTCGAGCAGCTGCGCGAGCACCTGGGCATCCAGCGCTGGATGGTGCTGGGCGCCTCCTGGGGCAGCACGCTGGGCCTGGCCTACGCGCAGGTGCACCCGCAGCGCGTCAGCGAGGTGGTCCTGTTCGCCGTGGCCACGACCACCCGGCGCGAGATCGAGTGGATCACCCGCGACATGGGCCGCGTCTTCCCCCGCGAGTGGGAGGCGTTCCGCGACGCGGTGCCGGCCGCCGAACGCGAGGGGAACCTGCCGGCGGCGTACAGCCGGCTGCTGCGCTCCCCCGATCCCGAGGTCCGCCAGAGGGCCGCGGCGGCCTGGTGCGCCTGGGAGGACGTGCACGTCTCCCTCGCGCCCGGCCACCGGCCCGACCCCCGCTACGCCGATCCCGCCTTCCGGCTGGCGTTCGCCCGGCTGGTCACCCACTACTGGGCCCACGACGGTTTCCTGGCCGACCTGCTGCCCGACGGCTCCCTGCTGGCGGGCGCGCACCACCTGGCCGGTGTCCCCGCCGTCCTGGTCCACGGCCGCCTGGACGTTTCCAGCCCCCTGGACACCGCCTGGCAGCTGCACCGGGCCTGGCCCGGCAGCCGGCTGGTCGTGCTGGAGGGCGACGGTCACGGCGGCGCCGGCTTCACCGAGCACGTCGTCGCCGCCACCGACCGCTTCGCCCGCACCCCGGGCTGAGCGGTCACCGCGACCGCGCACCAGGACGGGTCCTCCGACGGGTTGACGCTCGCTGTGCGTCTGCCTAGAGTCCGGAGCACCCGCTTCCGGAACTCTTCCGGAACTCTGGCGATGAAGCCGAGGAGAGACGCATGCGTCGAGCACGCACCCCCCGCACCTCCTTCCGGGCCTCCCGGATCACCACCACCCTCGTGGCCGCCCCGCTGACCCTGGCGGCGCTCGCCGCCCCGGCGGTCGCCGCACCCGCGCCGGCCGCCGGGGAGAAGACCACCCAGCGCGCGGAGGGCGCCGGCCACCACGGCCGCGACACCCTGCGCGGCGCCGCCCCGAAGGGGTTCTTCATCGGCACCGCGGTCGCCGGCGGCGGCCACCACGCCGAGCAGCCCTACGCCGACCCCTTCGCGTACGACGTCGAGTACCGCGAGCGCATGGCGCGCGAGTTCAACTCGCTGTCGGCGGAGAACCAGATGAAGTGGGAGTACATCCACCCCACCCGCGACTACTACAACTTCTACCCGGCCGATGCGATCGTGCGCTACGCCCAGGAGAACCGCCAGGTCGTGCGCGGGCACACCCTGCTGTGGCACAGCCAGAACCCCGCCTGGCTGGAGGAGGGCGACTTCTCGGACGAGGAGCTGCGCGAGATCCTCCACGAGCACATCACGAAGGTGGTCGGCCGCTACGCGGGCCGCATCCAGCAGTGGGACGTCGCCAACGAGATCTTCGACGAGAACGGCGAGTACCGCGAGGAGAACATCTGGATCCGCGAGCTGGGTCCGGGGATCGTCGCCGACGCCTTCCGCTGGGCCCACGAGGCCGACCCGCGCGCGAAGCTGTTCTTCAACGACTACGGGGTGGAGAGCGTCAACGCGAAGAGCAACGCCTACTACGAGCTGATCCAGGAGCTCAAGGCCGACGGCGTGCCGGTCCACGGTTTCGCCCCCCAGAGCCACCTGAGCACCCGCTACGGGTTCCCCGGCGACCTGCAGGCGAACCTGCAGCGGTTCGCGGACCTCGGCCTGGAGACCGCCATCACCGAGCTGGACGTGCGCATGGACCTGCCGGAGGGCGGCGAGCCGACCGCCGCCCAGCAGGCGCAGCAGGCCGACTACTACCGCCGCGCCCTCGAGGCGTGCCTGGGCGTGGACACGTGCAACTCCTTCACCATCTGGGGCTTCACCGACGAGTACTCCTGGGTGCCGGTGTTCTTCCCCTCGGAGGGCTCGGCCACCGTCATGACGGAGGACTACGACCGCAAGCCCGCCTACCACGCGCTCCGGGACACCTTGAGCTCCGTGCGAGGCAAGCGCTGAGGCACGGGCGCTGAGCGCGGGTGCGCCCCGGACGGCGCCGGACCCGGCTACCGTTCGGGGCGTGCCCGACCCCAGCGCCCGACAGGTGACGATCACCGACATCGCCCGCGAGGCCGGCGTGTCGGTACCCACCGTGTCCCGCGTCGTCAACGGGCGCGACGACGTGTCCGCCGCGACGCGGGAGAGGGTGGGGGCGCTGCTGCGCCACCACGGCTACCGCGTGCAGCGCAGCCCCCGCCGCTCACGGGCCTTCCTGCTGGACCTGGTGTTCGACGACCTCGACTCCCCCTGGGCGGTGGAGATCATCCGGGGGGTGGAGGAGGTCGCCCACGCCGCGGGCGCCGGCACGGTCGTCTCGGCCGTGCACGGGCGCACCTCGTCGGCCGAGGCGTGGCTGCAGAACCTGCACCGGCGCGCCAGCGACGGCGTGCTGCTGGTGACGTCCGACCTGCAGCAGGACCTGGGTCCGCTCCTGCGCGAGAGCTCCGTGCCGCTGGTGGTGGTCGACCCCGCCGGGCTGCCGCCCGCGGGCGTGCCCTCCGTGGGTGCCACGAACTGGGCCGGCGGCGTGGCGGCCGCCGAGCACCTCGTGCAGCTGGGGCACCGGCGCATCGCCCACCTGGGCGGCCCGGCCCACCTGCTGTGCAGCCGCGCGCGGCTGGACGGGCACCGCGCGGGCATGGAGGCGGCCGGCCTGGTGCTCGAGGACGAGCTGGTGCGCGAGGGCGACTTCCGGCAGGCGTCGGGCCTGCGCGAGGCGCAGGCGCTGCTGGACCTCGCCGACCCGCCGACGGCGGTGTTCGCCGCGAGCGACCAGATGGCCCTGGGCGTGTACGAGGCGGTGCGGCGGCGCGGGCTGCGGGTGCCGGAGGACCTGAGCGTGGTGGGCTTCGACGACCTGGACCTGGCCACGTGGGCCTCGCCTCCGCTGACCACGGTGCGCCAGCCGCTCGCGGAGATGGGCGCCGCCGCCGCCCGCACGCTGCTGGACACGGCCGACGGCCGGGAGGTGCCGCACCCGCGGGTCGAGCTGGCCACCGCGCTGGTGGTGCGCTCCTCGACGGCCCCGCCCCAGCACCCCCGCGCGAATACGTAGGGTGATTAGACGTAAACTACGAGTGTGGGGACTCGCCGCCGGGAGCACCAGACGCTGCTGGAGATCACCACGCTCTCCCTGCGCCACGGCCACGACCTGCACGCCATCCTCGACGCCACCACGGTCGCCGCCACCGACGTCACCGGCGCGCAGTACGGCGCGTTCTTCTACCACGACCGCGACGAGAAGGGCGACCGGCTCGACCTGCTGACCCTCGCCGGGGCCCTCGCGAAGGAGTTCCCCGGCGCCGAGCCCGTCCGGCACACCCCCCTGTTCGCCCCGACCTTCACCGGCGCCGCCCCCGTGCGCATCGACGACCTGGCGGCCGACCCCCGCTACGGCCGGGGGTCCACCGGCGGGGTGCCCCGCAACCACCGGCCCGTGCGCAGCTACCTCGCCGTGCCCGTCACCTCCACCGGCGGCCGCGTCATCGGCGCCCTGCTCTTCGGCCACGCCGAACCCGGCCGGTTCGACGACGAGGCCGAGGCCGCAGCCACCTCCGCGGCGCTCGGCGCCGGCATCGCCATCGACAACGCCCTCCTGCTGGGTGAGCAGCGAGCCGCCCGCGAGCTCGCCGAGGACCGTGAGGCCGCCGCCGCCGCGGCGGCGTCCCGCACCGCGCTCCTGCAGTCCATCACCGCGCTGCTGTCCACCAGCGCCACCACGGCCGACATCACCTCCTCGGTGCCGCGCGCCGTCGCAGAGGCGAGCGGCTGCGTCTCCGCGGCCCTGTACCTGCTCGACGACCCGCGCGGCGTGCTCACCGGCCACTGCCACCCGCCGCTGCCGGCGGACCTCTCCGCCGCGCTCAGCAGCATCCCCGTCGACGCCGACACCCCGGTCACCGAGTCGGTGCGGACCCGCAGCGCCGTCGTGTTCACCCACGACGACGCCGCCCGCTACGCGGACCTGCGCGGGCTGGACCCCGGTGCGGCGCGCTCCAGCCTGGCCGTCCCCCTCGTCGAGCGCAACGGCCGGGCCCTCGGCTCGCTCATCGTGAACTGGGCCGACACCACCCCCCGCGACGACGAGGTGGCGCTCTTCTCCAGCGTCGCCGCGCAGGTCTCCCTCGCCCTGGAGCGCGCCCAGCTGCTCGACGCCGAACGCGCTGCCAGGGAGAACCTCGCCGGCTCGGTCGCCGCGCTCACCGACCTCGCCCGCACCCTCCAGAGCGGCCTGCTGCCGCAGCGGCTGCCCGCCCTGGAGCGGGTGACCGTCGCGGTGCGCTACCAGCCGGCCGTGGTCGGCGCCGAGGTCGGGGGCGACTGGTACGACGTGATCGCCGTCGACGACGGCGTCGTGTTCGTCATCGGCGACGTGCAGGGTCACAGCACCACCGCCGCCGGTCTCATGGGGCAGCTGCGCACCGCCGTGCGCGCCTACGTCAGCGAGGGTCACGGGCCCGCCGCCGCGCTGGAGCGCACCAACCGGCTGCTCGTCGACCAGGCGGAGGAGCTGTTCGCCACCTGCTGCCTCGTGCGGCTGGACCAGGGGTCCGGGACCGTGACCGTCGCCACCGCCGGGCACCCCGCCCCCCTGGTCGCCGACGGCGCCGGGCTGCGCGAGCTGGAGGTCGAACCCGGCCCGCCCCTGGGCGTCGACCCCGCGGCCACCTACCCCACCGCCGCGCACCGCCTGCGCGAGCGCAGCCGCGTCGTCCTCTACACCGACGGGGTCGTCGAGACGCGCGCCGACCAGCTGGACGCGGGGGTGGACTCCCTGCGCCGCACCGTCGCCGACAACGCCGGCTCACCCTGCGAGGAGCTGGCCAACCGGATCATGGCGAGCATCCCGCACCGCCTCGACGACGACGCCGCCATGCTCGTCCTGGAGTACACCGGGCCGGACACCCAGCTGGAGGAGGCGGCGCTGCCCCTGCCCGCGGACGTGCGCGCCGTGGCGCAGTCGCGGGCCTTCCTGCGCACCGCGCTGACCGCCTGGAACGCCGGCGAGCTGCTCGACGAGGCCGAGCTCGTCCTCAGCGAGCTGGTCACCAACGCCCTCGTGCACACCGACTCCGCGACCGGCGTGCTGCTGCGCTACGACCGCACCGCACGACGGCTGACGATCAACGTCCAGGACCGCTCCACCCGCCACCCGCGCGAGCGGCACGCCGGCGCCGACGCCCTGGGCGGGCGCGGGCTCGGCATCGTGGAGACCGTCGCCGACGACTGGGGCGTCTCGGAGGAGGGTGACGGCAAGACCGTCTGGGCGGAGCTGGCCATCGACGGGGGGTGAGCCCGGACGGGTGCGCGGAGCACCGGGCGCAGCCGTCGCGCCGGTCGGTGGAGTAACTTCCTGGAGACGTCCCGTGGAACGTTGGAGGTTCCCGTGCCCGACCTCAGCACCGAAGAGCGCACCGTGCTGCAGCACCTGCGGACCTGGTACCGCACGCACCGCGGGGCACTGCCCGCCGAGCGCGTGGCCACCGCCACCGGCCTGCCGACCGAGGCGGTGTGCTCAGCCGCCGGCGTCCTCACCGTGGCGGCGGGGGTTCGCACCTACCACCGGACCGCGCCGGGAGGGGATCCCGTGGTCCTCTTCCTCGACGCCCCCGAACCGCCCCGCCGGGTCATCGACCTGACCCGGGTCTGACGGACCGGACCTGACGGGGACGGCGGCGCGGGCCGCCCGGCCCCCTCAGGCGGACCGGAACAGCAGGTGCACGCGCAACCGGACGAGGCAGCTGCGGGCGGCCGTGCGGATCGGCTGGTCCGGGCAGTGCTCCACCAGCCACTGCCCCACCCGGCCCCGCTGCCTCTCGTGCACTCATGTTCAACCACATCGGCACCCGGCGGTTACCGGTGCAGGGAGGCGTACGGGGGAACCGGCCGGCCCAGCGCACGCGACCGCCGGGGCGGGGTTCGCGCAGCGCGCACGGTCCCCCACGGGGTGGGGCGGGCGGGTGACGCACCGCCGCCGGCCTGAAGGAGCGCGCGGTGGGCTCCGATGCGCAGACGGACGGGCCCCGAACAGCGCGGGTCCGCCGCGAGGACGAGGAGCGCCGGCTGGACGAGGTCGCGGCCCGGCTCGGGTTCCCCCTCAGCCTGGTCAGCCTCGTGCTCGACCCCGCGGTCGTCTTCGCCGGCAACCACAGCCTGGTCGGCTGGATCGCGCAGGTCGGCGCCCTGCCCGTGGAGTGGTCGTTCCGCAGCACCACCGTCGTGACGGACGCGCCCCACGTCGTCGGCGACGCCACCGTCGACCCCGTGCACCGGGACAACCCGGTGGTCACCGGGGAGGGCGCCCGCTCCCACGCCGGCGTCCCGCTGCGCACGCCCGACGGGCGGGTCGTCGGCGCGCACCGCGTCATCGGCGTCGACCCGCACGAGTTCACCGCCGGGGAGATCGCCGTGCTGGAGCCCGCCGCGGCCGAGCTGGTGACGATCTTCGAGGAGCACCGCGCCGGCTCCGCCGCTGCCTGACCCGCCCCGACACGGCGTCGGCCTGCGCCGGTCCGGCCACCGGTCCACCATGGCGCCATGCGCATCACCCGCTACGGCCACAGCTGCCTGCTCGTCGAGACCGCCCGTGCCCGCGTCCTGCTGGACCCGGGTGTCTTCAGCCGCGGCTGGGAGGAGCTGGCCGGCCTCGACGCCGTAGTGGTCACCCACCAGCACCCCGACCACGTGGACGCCGAGAAGCTCCCGCGACTGCTGGGGGCCGACGACCGGGCCGTGCTGCACGCCGAGCCGGAGACGGCCGCGTCGCTGCGCGGGTCGGGCATCGAGGCGTCCGCGCTGCACGCCGGCTCCTCGATCACCGTCGGGGACCTGACGGTGGAGGCGGTCGGCGGCGAGCACGCGCTCATCCACGCGGACGTCCCGCAGGTGGGCAACGTCGGGCTGCTCCTGCGCGCCGAGGGCGAGCCCACCCTGTTCCACCCGGGCGACTCCTACGCGGTGGCACCGCAGGGCGTGGACGTGCTGGCGCTGCCGCTGAGCGCCCCGTGGGCGGCGAGCAAGGAGATGATCGACTTCGTGCGGGCCGTGCGCGCCGGCAGCGGCTTCGCCATCCACGACGCGCTGCTGTCCGACATCGGCCTGGGCCTGTACGCGGGGCAGGCGGAGAACCTCGGCGGCCTCGAGCTGCGCCCCGTCGAGCACGGCGTCCCGTTCGACCTCTGACCGCCTCCACGCGGTGGTCGAGGGGTTCGCGACTCCCTCGACCACCGCGGGGACGGCCGTCGCGGGTGGGCTCAGCGGTGGACGGTGCTCATGTCGGGGTAGCGGTCGCCGGCCGTGACGCCGACCGGCAGGACGTCCCCCAGCCGGGCGAGGTCGTCGGCCGTCAGCTCGACGTGGACGGCGGCGACGTTCTCCGCCAGGTAGCTGCGCCGCTTGGTGCCGGGGATCGGCACGACGTCGGGGCCCTGCGCCAGCAGCCACGCCAGGGCGACCTGCCCGGCCGTGACGCCCTTCGCCTGCGCGAGCGCGCGCACCTCGTCGACGAGCGCGAGGTTGCGCCGGAAGTTCTCGCCCTGGAAGCGGGGGTTGCTGCGGCGGAAGTCGTCCGGGGCGAGGTCGTCGACGCTGCGGATCGCACCGGAGAGGAAACCCCGGCCCAGCGGGGAGTAGGGGACGAACCCGATGCCGAGCTCGCGCGCGGTGGCGAGCACGCCGTTCTCCTCGACGTCGCGCGTCCACAGCGACCACTCGGTCTGCACGGCGGTGACGGGGTGGACGGCGTGGGCGCGGCGGACCGTCTCGGGCGCGGCCTCGCTGATGCCGAGCCGGCGGACCTTGCCCGCGCTCACGAGCTCGGACATCGCGCCCCAGGTCTCCTCCACGGGCACGGTCGTGTCGACGCGGTGCTGGTAGTACAGGTCGATGACGTCGACCCCGAGCCGCTGCAGGCTCGCGTCGCAGGCGGTGCGCACGTACTCGGGACGGCCGTTGACGCGGCGCCCCCCGTCGGGCAGGAACTCGTTGCCGAACTTCGTGGCCAGGACGACCTCGTCGCGGCGGGAGGCGATTGCGCGTCCCACGAGCTGCTCGTTGGTGAAGGGACCGTACATGTCGGCGGTGTCCAGGAACGTCACGCCGGCGTCGAGGGCGGCGCCGATCGTGGCGATCGACTCGGCCTCGTCACGTGTCCCGTAGAACGCGCTCATGCCCATGCAGCCCAGGCCGAGGGCGGAGACGGTCAGCTCGGTGCCGTTCGCGGCGCTGCCGAGGGTGCGGGTGGGGAGGTCCGTCGCGTGTGCCATGCGGCGAGCCTGCGACTTCGAGCGCGCTCGAAGTCAAGCGGGGGCGCCCACCTGCTGCCGGTACAGGTCGATCTTCGCGCTGATGGCGCCCAGGTGGCCGTTCACCTCGTCGAGCTGCGCGAGGACGCGCCGGCGGTGCGCCTCCAGCAGCGCCAGCCGCCGCGGTTCCGTGCCCCGCCCCGCGCGCACCAGGTCCGCGTACTGCCGGATCTCGCGCACCGGCATCCCCGTGGAGCGCAGCCGCTGGACCATGACGATCCAGCGCAGGTCCTCCTCGCCGTAGCGGCGCCGGCCGGCGGCGGTGCGCGCCGGCGCCCCCACGAGCAGGCCCTCGGTCTCGTAGTAGCGCAGCGCGTGCACGCTCAGGCCGAGGCGCTGCGCGGCCTCGGCGATCGTCAGGGACGTCCCGGGCCGCCCGTCGGTGCTCGTCACGGCGCCAGTGTGCCCTGCGGAACCGCCCGGTGGCCCTGCGGGCGTCCGCTACGATCCACGGCACCCGAGACGCCGGCCGAGGAGCGCACCGCACTGCCGAAGAACTTCACGCTGACGCAACTGCGGTACTTCACCGTGGTCGCCCAGGAGCGGAACATGACCGCAGCGGCGGCCGAGCTCCGGATCACCCAGTCGGCGCTGTCCTCGGCCATCGCGCAGCTGGAAGCGGCGATGGGGACGCAGCTGTTCAGGCGCGTGCCGCGACGCGGTGTCGAGCTGACCGAGGGCGGCTCACGGCTGCTCCGGGAGTCCCTCCCGCTCATCGAGGCCGCGGACCAGCTGCCGGCCCTCGTGCAGCGCGACGAGGAGACCGTCGCGGGGCGGCTCGTCGTGGGGGTGTACGAGCCCATCGCCTCGCTGCGGGTCCCGGACGTCGTGGCGACCTTCGAGCAGCGCCACCCGCACGTGGAACTCGCCGTGCTGGAGGGCGACCAGGAGTTCGTGCTGCAAGCCCTGACCTCGGGCGCGTGCGAGGTGGCGCTGATGTACGGCATGGGCATCGGGCCCCAGGTGCGCACGGAGGTCCTGGAGCACCTGGCGCCGCACGTCCTCGTGGCGGAGGACCACCCCCTGGCCGCCCGCGCGCCCGGGCCCGTGAGCCTGGCCGAGCTGGCCGACGAGCCGCTCGTCCTGCTCGACCTGCCCCACACGCGCGAGTACCTGCTCGGCCTGTTCGACCTCGTGGGCGTCGCCCCGCGCGTCCGACACCGGCTCACGGGCTACGAGACGGTGCGGTCCTTCGTGGCCCGCGGCGGGTACGCCGTCCTCAACCGCCGTCTGCCGCACAGCGCCACCCACAACGGCGGCCGCGTCGTCGCCCTCGACATCGCCGAGGCCCTGCCCCCGGTGGACGTCCTGCTGGCCCGGACGGCCGACGGCCGCCCGACACGGCGGGCGCGCGCGTTCGCCGAGGCCTGCCGGGAGCACTTCCCCGCCCGCTGAGTCCGGTCGTCGCCCCCGGATGACGCCCATGTTTCATCGATGTTTCACAATGATTGCATCGATTCGATCGATGCAAGGTGCGAAAACTGTTGTTGGACCACCCCCTCCGCACCCCTCCACACTGGCGTCCTCCTGCTCCGCCCACAGGCACCAGGCATCTCCGTCGTGGAGGAACACCCATGAGCGCACCGGAAACCACACCTTCCGCCCTGCAGCCGGCGCCGGGCACCGTCCCGCCCGGCTTCAGCCCTCGCCTCTACAACGAGGACCTCGCCCCGCGCACCGGTGAAGCCTCCTGGCGCACGTGGGACCTGTTCTGCTGGTGGCTGTCCGCGTGGCACAGCCTCGCCGGCTACACCTTCGCCATCGGCCTGCTCGTCCTCGGCCTCACCGGGTGGCAGATCGTCGTGGCCGTCTTCCTCGGGATCCTCGTCCTGCTGTGGGGCTTCAACCTCATGGGCACCGCCGGGCAGCGCGCCGGGGTCCCCTTCCCCGTGTTCGCGCGCCTCAGCTTCGGGGTCCTCGGCGCGAAGGTGCCGGCCCTGCTGCGCGCCGTCGTCGCCGTCGCCTGGTACGGCATCCAGACGTACCTGGCCAGCCTCGCCGTGATGACCCTGGCCCTGAAGGTGTGGCCCGGTTCCGAGACGCTCACGCAGACGCAGGTCCTCGGCATGTCACCGCTGGGCTGGATCTGCTTCCTCGTCCTGTGGGCCGCCCAGCTCGCCGTCCTCTACCGCGGCATGGAGGCCGTGCGGAAGCTGTCCGACGTCGCCGGTCCCGTCCTGTGGATCGCCATCGCGGCCCTCGCCGTCTGGGTCCTCGCCCGCGTCGGCTGGAGCATCGACTGGAACCACCGCGAGGGCCCCGCGCTCGACACCGGCGCGACCGTCTCCGCCGTCGTCTCGGGCGCCTTCCTCACCGTGGCGTTCCTCGCCGGCCCGATGCTCAACTTCGCCGACTTCTCGCGGAACTCCCCCGACGCGAAGTCCATCCGGCGCGGCAACAGCCTCGGCCTGCTGCTCAACGGCACCGCCTTCGTGCTCGTGTCCGTCGTCATCGCGATCGCCTCGGCGCAGCTGCACGGGCAGGCGGTGACCGACCCGGTCGAGCTCGTCCGGGACATCGACAGCGTCGCGCTGCTGCTCGTCGCCACGGTCGCCATCGCGGGGTCCGCCGTCGGCATCAACATCATCCTCAACTTCGTCTCCCCGGCCTACGACTTCGCCAACATCGCACCCTCGCGCATCAGCTTCCGCACGGGCGGCCTCATCACGGCCGTGCTGTCGCTGGTCATCATGCCCTGGCACCTGTACTCCAGCCCGGTCATGGTCAACTACTTCATCGGTGGTGTGGGCGCCCTCATCGGCCCGCTCTTCGGGATCATGGTCGCCGACTACCACCTGCTGCGCCGCGGGCACGTGGAGGTCGACGACCTCTACTCCGACGCCCCCACCGGCCGCTACTCCTACCGGCGCGGTACCAACCCCAACGCCATCGCCGTCCTCGTCGCCTCCGGTGTCGTGACGCTGCTCGTCGCCTTCGTGCCCGCTCTCACCGCCCTGGCCCCGTACTCGTGGCTCGTGGGCGTCGTCGCGGGCGGCGGGCTGTACCTCCTCGCCGAGAAGGTGCACCCCTCCGGGTCGCTCACCGCGGGGACGGCCCACGCCGCCGAACTGCCCGCGCAGCGCTGACCCACCCCACCGCTCCCCACCCACCCAGGAGGAACCCCGTGACCGTCGTCCGAGCCGCACTGACCCAGGTCTCCTGGCCCGGGTCCAAGGACGAGATGCTGGACAAGCACGAGGTCCTGGCCCGCAAGGCCGTCGCCGAGGGGGCACAGGTCCTGTGCTTCCAGGAGTTGTTCTACGGGCCGTACTTCGGCATCACCCAGGACGCGAAGTACTACCGGTACGCAGAACCCGCCGACGGCCCGGTCGTGCAGCGCTTCGCCGCCCTGGCCAAGGAGCTCGGCGTCGTGACCGTGCTGCCGATCTACGAGGAGCAGCAGGCCGGCGTCTACTACAACAGCGCGGTCGTCGTCGACGCCGACGGGAGCACCCTGGGCACGTACCGCAAGGTCCACATCCCGCACGTCGACAGGTTCTGGGAGAAGTTCTACTTCCGGCCCGGGAACCTGGGGTACCCCGTCTTCGAGACCGCGGTCGGCAAGGTCGGCGTCGCCATCTGCTACGACCGGCACTTCCCGGAGGGCTGGCGCGCCCTCGGCCTGGCGGGCGCCGAGATCGTGTTCAACCCCAACGCCTCCAAGCCCGGCCTGTCGAACCGGCTGTGGGAGCTGGAGCAGCCGACGGCGGCCGCCGCGAACGGGTACTTCGTGTGCGTCCCCAACCGCGTCGGGCGCGAGGACAACGAGTACGGCGACCAGGCCGTGGACTTCTACGGCACCAGCTACGTCGTGGACCCCCGCGGCAACTACGTCGGCGACCGGGCGAGCTCCACCGAGGAGGAACTGGTCGTCCGCGACCTCGACCTCGACCTCGTGCGGTCGGCCCGCGACGACTGGCAGTTCTACCGCGACCGCCGCCCGGACGCCTACGGGAGCCTGGTGACGCCGTGAGCCGCACCCTCATCACCGGCGGGACCCTCGTGTCGACCACGGGAGCCGTCGCCACCGACGTCCTCGTGGAGGGCGAGAGCGTCGTCGCGCTCCTCGCTCCCGGCACGGGCACGGGGCTCGCGGTCGACGAGCGCATCGACGCCACCGGGTGCTACGTCCTGCCCGGCGGCGTGGACGTGCACACGCACATGCAGATGCCGTTCGGCGGGACGGAGGCCTCCGACACGTTCGAGACGGGGACGCGGGCCGCGGCGTTCGGCGGCACCACGACCATCGTGGACTTCGCCGTCCAGCGCACCGGGGAGGTCGTCGAGGAATCCCTGGAGGCGTGGCACGAGAAGGCCGCCGGCAACTGCGCCGTCGACTACGGGTTCCACATGATCCTCGGCGGGGTGGACGAGGACTCCCTCAAGGCGATGGACTCCCTCGTCGCGCACGAGGGGATCAGCAGCTTCAAGCTGTTCATGGCCTACCCGGGGGTGTTCTACTCCGACGACGGGCAGATCCTGCGGGCCATGCAGCGCGCCACCGACAACGGCGCGATGATCATGATGCACGCGGAGAACGGCACCGCCATCGACGTGCTCGTGCAGCAGGCCCTGGCGCGCGGGGACACCGACCCCGTCTTCCACGGCCTCACCCGCCCGGCGGCGCTGGAGGCGGAGGCGACGAACCGCGCCATCGCCCTGGCGGAGGTCGCCGGCGGCACTCCCCTGTACGTCGTGCACGTCTCCGCCTCCCAGGCCCTCGAGCGCATCGCGGCCGCGCGCACCACGGGCGCGAACGTCTTCGCGGAGACCTGCCCCCAGTACCTGTACCTGACCCTGGAGGACCACCTCGGTGCCGGCGGCCCCGGCAGCTTCGAGGGCGCCAAGTACGCCTGCTCCACCCCGCTGCGCTCCAAGCACGAACCGCACGCGAAGGACCTGTGGCGGGGCCTGCGCACCGACGACCTGGCCGTGGTCTCCACCGACCACTGCCCGTTCTGCTTCAACGACCAGAAGCAGCTCGGCCGCGGGGACTTCTCGAAGATCCCGAACGGCCTAGGGCTCGTCGAGCACCGCATGGACCTCGTGCACCAGGGCGTCGTCGACGGCAACCTGTCGCTGCAGCGCTGGGTGGAGACGTGCTCGACGACACCGGCGCGACTGTTCGGCATGTACCCGCGCAAGGGCACCGTCGCGCCCGGCTCGGACGCCGACGTCGTGATCTACGACCCGGCCGGGACGACGACCATCAGCGCGCAGACGCACCACATGAACCTCGACCACTCCGCCTTCGAAGGGGCCCGCCTCACCGGGTCGGTGCGGACGGTCCTCTCCCGCGGGCGCACGATCGTCGACCGCGGGCAGTACCTCGGCAGCACCGGGCACGGGCGGTTCGTCCCCCGCGGGCTCTCGCAGTACCTGCGCTGACGCCCTCTCCCCCACCGACCACCTCAGCACGCAGAGAGGAGACCACCGTGGACTTCGGGGTCGTCCTGCAGAACACCGCACCCGCGTCCCGGGTCGTCGAGCTCGCCCGGCAGGCGGAGCTGCACGGGTTCACCCACGCGTGGACCTTCGACTCGCACCTGCTGTGGGAGGAGCCGTACGTCGTCTACTCGGCCATCCTGCAGGCCACCCGGAACATCGTCGTCGGCCCCATGGTGACCAACCCGCTGACGCGCGACTGGACGGTCACGGCGTCGAGCTACGCGACGCTGAACGAGATGTACGGGCCGCGGACCATCTGCGGCATCGGCCGCGGCGACTCCGCCGTGCGGACCCTGGCGGGCAAGCCGAGCACCCTCGCGACGCTCCGCGAGTCCGTGCACGTCATCCGGGAGCTCGCCAACGGCCGGCCGGTCGAGCACCGCGGGCAGACGATCCGCTTCCCGTGGGCCCCGGTGACCAACGAGCACAACCGCACCCAGGTGTGGGTCGCGGCGTACGGCCCCAGAGCGCTGCAGCTGACCGGGGAGGTCGCCGACGGCTTCATCCTGCAACTGGCCGACCCGGACATCGCCGCCTGGACGATCAAGCACGTCAAGGAGGCGGCCGAGCGCGCCGGGCGCGACCCCGACAGCGTCAAGATCTGCGTCGCGGCCCCGGCCTACGTGACCGGCGAGAGCGCCACCGGGCTCGAGCACGCCCGCGCGCAGTGCCGCTGGTTCGGGGGGATGGTCGGCAACCACGTCGCCGACATCGTCACGCGCTACGGCGAGGGCGGCAGCGTCCCGGAAGCCCTGACCGACTACGTCCGCGGCCGCGAGGGCTACGATTACAACCAGCACGGCCGGGCGGGGAACACGCACGCCGACTTCGTGCCCGACGAGATCGTCGACCGGTTCTGCGTCCTGGGGACCCCCGACGAGCACCTGAAGCGCGTGCGGGAGCTGCAGGACCTCGGCGTCGACCAGTTCGCGCTCTACCTGCAGCACGACGCCAAGGAGACCACGCTGCGCGCCTACGCCGACCACGTCATCCCGGGCCTGGCGGCCGACGTCGCCGCCGTCCAGCCCGTGGGTGCGGCGTGAGCACCTCCCGCCGCCCCGTCGCCGTCGTCACCGGGGCCAGCAGCGGCATCGGCGCGGCCACCGTCCGGTCCCTGGCGGCCGCCGGCTTCGACACCGTGGCGGCCGCACGGCGCGTCGAGCGCTGCGAGGCGCTGGCCGCCGGCGTGGGCGGGCGCGCCGTGCAGCTCGACGTCACCGACGACGCGTCCGTGCGGGCGCTGGCCGACGCCGTGCCCGAGGTCGACGTCGTCGTCCACTCCGCGGGCGGTGCTCTCGGCACCGACGCCGTCGAGGACTTCGACGCCGACGGCTGGCGGTGGATGTACGAGGCGAACGTCATCGGCGTGGCCCGGGTCCACCGGGCCCTGCTGCCCGCGCTGCGCAAGCGCCCCGGGTCCGAGAGCCCCGGCCACGTGGTGGTGGTGGGCTCGCAGGCCGGCCTGCAGGCCTACCCCGGCGGGGGCGGGTACACCGCGGTCAAGCACGGCGTCCACGCGCTGTGCCGGACGCTCCGGCTGGAACTGCTGGGCGAGCCGGTGCGCGTCACCGAGATCGCTCCGGGCTACGTCGACACGGAGTTCTCCACCGTGCGCCTGGGGGACCCCGAGGCGGCGGCGGCGGCGGTGTACCGCGGGATGACCCCGCTCACCGCCGAGGACGTCGCCGAGGTCATCGCGTTCACCGTGACGCGGCCGGCGCACGTCAACGTCGACCACGTCCTCGTCCGCCCGCTCGCGCAGGCCGACGCCTTCCACGTCCACCGGGAGACGATGTGACCCTCCTCCAGAACCCGCACGACACCGGCCCGGCCCCGGAACCGGTGGCGGACCCGGTGGCGGCGCGCACGTACGCGCTCGACCGTGCCCACGTGTTCCACTCCTGGTCGGCGCAGGCTTCGCTGGACCCGATGGTCATCAGCCGGGCCGCCGGGTGCCACGTGTGGGACGGTGACGGCCGCCGCTACCTCGACCTGTCCTCGCAGCAGGTGAACACGAACATCGGGCACCAGCACCCGGCCGTCGTCGAGGCGATCGTCGAGCAGGCCAGGACGCTGTGCACCATCGCGCCCCCGTACGCCAACGCCGCACGCTCGGAAGCGGCCCGGCTCGTCGCCGAGGTGGCTCCCGAGGGGCTCGACAAGGTCTTCTTCACCAACGGCGGCGCCGACGCCAACGAGTTCGCGGTGCGGATGGCGCGGCTGCACACCGGCCGGCACAAGGTCCTGGCCCAGTACCGCTCGTACCACGGGGGGACCTCCACGGCGATCAACCTCACGGGTGACCCGCGCCGCTGGCCCAACGACCAGGGGTCCGCCGGTGTCGTGCACTTCTTCGGCCCCTTCCTCTACCGCTCGGCCTTCCACGCGAACTCGGAGGAGGAGGAGTGCTCGCGGGCCATGGAGCACCTGGACCAGCTGATCCGCTTCGAGGGGCCGTCGACGATCGCGGCGATCGTCCTGGAGACCGTCCCGGGGACCGCCGGGGTCATGCCGCCACCGCCCGGGTACCTCGCGGGTGTCCGCGAACTGTGCGACCGGCACGGCATCGTGCTCATCGCCGACGAGGTCATGGCCGGCTTCGGGCGCACCGGGCGCTGGTTCGCCGTCGAGCACTACGACGTCGTCCCCGACCTCATCACGTTCGCCAAGGGCGTGAACTCGGGCTACGTCCCGCTCGGGGGGGTCCTGCTGTCGGCGGCGGTCGCCGCCACGTTCGACGAGCGGCCCTTCCCGGGCGGCTTGACGTACTCGGGCCACCCGCTGGCCTGCGCGGCCGCCGTCGCCACGATCGAGACGATGCGCGAGGAGCGGATCGTCGAGAACGCCGCACGCGTCGGCGCCGAGGTGCTCGGCCCGGGGCTGCGGGAGCTGGCCGGGCGGCACCCCGTCGTGGGGGAGGTGCGCGGGCTGGGGGTGTTCTGGGCGCTGGAACTGGTCGCCGACCGCACCACGCGCGAACCCCTCGCGCCGTACGCCGGGACGCACCCGGCGATGGCGGAGGTCACCGCGGCCGCGAAGGCCGCCGGCGTCATCCCCTTCGTGACGGCCAACCGCCTGCACGTCGTGCCGCCGTGCACCATCACCGACGACGAGGTCCGCGAGGGCCTGCGGGCGCTGGACACGGCCCTGTCGGCCGTCGACCGGTACGCCCGCGCCTGACCCCGCGCTCGTCGCCGTCGCCACCCCGGCACCGCACGACCGGTGATCGACCGGGGCAGGGCCCTGCGGTGGCAGCCCCGCCGCGGGGCGGGTAGGACGGGTCCGGCAGCACCGGCCCGGCGGGCCGGTGACGAGCACGTGCGGGAGGGGACCCGAAGTGGCCATCGCGACGATCAACCCGGCGACCGGCGAGACGGTGCGGGAGTTCGAGCCGCTGAGCGAGGAGACCCTGGAGGACCGGATCGCCCGGGCGTCGGCGGCGTTCGCCTCCTACCGGCTGACGACGCCCGAGCAGCGGGTGGGCTGGCTGCGCGCGGCCGCCGACGTGCTGGAGGGTGACACCGACGACGTGGCCACCCTGATGACGACGGAGATGGGCAAGACGCTCGCCGCGGCGAAGGCCGAGGTGGGCAAGTGCGTGAAGGCGCTGCGCTACTACGCCGAGCACGGCCCGTCCTTCCTGGAACCGCGCCCGGCGGACGCCCACGCGGTCGGCGCGCAGGAGGCGTACGTCACGTACCAGCCGCTGGGTGCGGTGCTGGCGATCATGCCGTGGAACTTCCCGCTGTGGCAGGCGATGCGCTTCGCCGCCCCGGCCCTGATGGCCGGCAACGTCGGCCTGCTCAAGCACGCCAGCAACGTGCCGCAGACCGCGCTGTACCTGGAGGAGCTGTTCCGGAAGGCCGGTTTCCCCGGCGACGTGTTCCAGACCCTGCTCATCGGCTCGGGCGCGATCGAGCGGGTGCTGCGCGACGACCGCGTGGTCGCCGCCACCCTCACCGGCAGCGCCCCGGCGGGGCAGTCGGTGGCCTCCATCGCCGGGGACGCGCTGAAGCCGACCGTGCTGGAACTCGGCGGCAGCGACCCGTTCGTCGTCATGCCGTCGGCGGACCTGGAGACCGCCGCCGGGGTGGCGGTCACCGCCCGCTGCCAGAACAACGGGCAGAGCTGCATCGCCGCGAAGCGGTTCTTCGTGCACGCCGACGTCGCCGAGGAGTTCACGCGCCTGTTCGCCGAGAAGCTGGCGGCGCAGCGGGTCGGGGATCCGATGGCCGAGGACACGCAGGTGGGACCGCTGGCCACCGAGTCCGGCCGCGACGACGTCGAGGGGTACGTGAAGGACGCCGTCGACGGGGGCGCCACCGTCGTCGTCGGCGGCGAGCGCGTCGACGGGCCCGGCTGGTACTACCGGCCCACCCTGCTCACCGGCGTCACCGAGGAGATGAAGCTGTACCACGAGGAGGTGTTCGGCCCTGTCGCCGCGCTGTTCACCGTCTCCAGCCTGCAGGAGGCGATCGACATCGCCAACAGCCACCCCTACGGGCTGGGGTCGAACATCTGGACCGAGGACGAGGACGAGCGCGAGCGGTTCGTCCGGGACGTCCAGTCGGGCATGGTGTTCGTCAACGGGATGACGACCAGCTACCCGGAACTCCCCTTCGGCGGGGTGAAGCAGAGCGGCTACGGCCGCGAGCTCACCGACCTGGGGATGCACGCGTTCATGAACGCCAAGACGGTGTGGGTGGGCCCGCCCAGCGCCGAGCAGCGCCAGGGCGACACCTCCACCGCCTCCGAGTAGGCCCCTCCCCTCCCCTGCGCTCCGCGGGGGGGGGGGGGGGGGGGGGGGGCGGCCCCGGGGGGGGGGGGCGGGGGGGGGGGGGGGGGGGGGGGGGGGGGGGGGGGGGGGGG
>NZ_JBJLRI010000048.1:0-33976 GCF_050871405.1 Kineococcus esterisolvens | reverse complement strand
CCCTGTCCGACGTCGAGTACGCCACCGCGACCTGGGTGGAGTGGTGGAACAATGCCCGGCTGCACTCCCGGCTGGACTACCGCCCACCAGCGGAGGCTGAGGCCGCCCACTACGCTGCCCTCAGCGACCCCATCCCGGAGTCGTGTCCCACATGAAGACGGCAGAGAAGCCGTGACACTTCAGCCCGCGCTTCAGCAGTGCTCGCAGCGAGTCGGCTCAGACAGCGGTGTTCGCGCGGCTGAAGGCGTGTAGCACGAGCCGGGTCAGCAGTCCCGCCCGCGCCTGCTCGGGCCAGGCCGGTACCACCGCCCCGGCACCGGCGAGAGCGCCCAGCACCGCGGCACGCACCCGCTCGGCGTCCACGTCCACCGCGGCCAGCAGCCGGTGCGCCCGGGTGCCCGGTTCCAGCACCGCCAGCCACAGCACCGCCGACGTGATCTTGCGCTGGCGCGGTAGCGCGCCGGACTTCTGCAGCTGGTTGAGCTTCACCGACGCCGAGTTCAGCGCCTGCTGCCACTCGGGGGTGTGCCGGTTCTGCGGCGTCGGGCGCGGCCGGGAGGGCGCCCGACCCTCGCCCGCACCTGCATCTGCATCTGCATCTGCATCTGCATCTGCATCTGCATCTGCAGCGTCGCCGCTCGCCGGCGCGAGGAGCCGCTCGGCATCGATGCCGAGGCGCTGCAGGTGCACGGCGTCGTCGGCGCTGCGCTCGACCGCGGAACGCACCACCTGCGCGTCCAGCCCCGGTTCGGTGCGCCGGACCTGCTCGGTCAGCGGCCCGGCCGCGCTCAGCAGGCCCAGCAGCACGTGCTCGGAGCCGTAGGCGTCGGCGCCCAGCCGCGTGGCCTGCTGCTGACTGGCGGTCATCACCGCCCCGAAGGAGTCGTCGTACATCAACACCCGCGTCACCTCTCGTCGTCCCGTCCCGCACCCGGGCCGGTCTCCCGTCCGGTGTCCCAGCGCCCCGGCCCGCGCGTGCGGCCGTGCTTCTTGTGGACCGTCTGGCGCGTCACCTGCAACTCCACGGCGATCTCCGCCCACGACATGCCCTGCTCGCGCGCCCGGGCCACGTGCAGCGCCTCCAGGCGCTCGGCCAGCCGGCGCAGCGCCAGCGCCGTGCGCAGCCCGTCGCAGGGATCGGCGGCACCGGCTGCGGCTTCCACCCGTTCCAGGTCCACGATGTCAGCTTCAGCTGACAACTGCCTACCTGTCAACCCGATATGACATGGACTGAGCATCCGACCGTGGCGCCGATCGCGCTCTCGCCGGAAACCGGAAGATCACGGACCGCTCCGTTTCGCAGCCTCAAGGGCGCGACGTAGCGTGCAGACGTGACCGACTGGACAGAGAAGCCGATCCCCGTGCTGTTGGCACCTGGGTTCGGCGGGGACCCGGTGCACTTCCGCAGTCCTACCCGCCAGGCCATCGGCAACCTCGACCTGGATCGCCTCCCGCTGTCCCCGCTGCTCGAGGACGAGCTGCGCGGCTTGGACCGTCTGCTGCAACGCGCCCAAGAGGCGCCGCAGACCCAGGCCGGGGAGCAGGGCCTGCAGGCATGGGCCGCCCAGGCCCGTGACCTGCTGCCCCGGCTGCAGCAGGAGCTGGGAGCGGACTACGACGTCCAGTTCATCGGGGACCTGCAAGGCGCCTGACTACCGGACGTGGCGCGATTCGCAGGGTCCTGCAGCGGGTGGGTGTGAGGTCGTGCGCTCACGACTGGGCACGGTGAGGCTTCGTCGGTAGCGGGTTCTCCACCTGGCCGAGGACGAGAGCCGTGGCGACGATTGCGGAGATGCGCCACGGGCAGAGGCTGACGCGGCGCAGCGCCTGCCAGCGGGTCTTCAGGTGGGCGATGCCGTGCTCGACGCACGCGCGGGCGGAGCTCGCGTAGGAGTTCCAGCCCCGCGTGCTGCGATCCAGAGCCTGCCCGCCCCCGGGGTGGCGGACCGGAACCCGGGTGCCGGCTCCAGCGCCGGTGTACGCCTCGTCGGCCAGCGTGGGAACGCCGTCACGGGCGGCGGCGTAGAGCGCCGGCAGGGCGTGGATGCGTGCTGCGGTGAGGTCGTGGGTGCAGCCCGGTCCGACCGGTGAGACCCACAACGGCCACCCGCCGGCATCGGTGACGACCTGGACGGGACCGCCGTGGTGGCGGTGCTTCCCGGAGTGCCAGCGATCCCGCTGATCACCGGGGTCGTGGACGCGGTCGGTGTCGATGACGGTTCCATCGAGCAGCACGGGCTCGGTTCCTCGGTTCACCGCCGCGGCAAGGACCTCAGGTAGGTCAGGTGCCTGGGCGGCGAGGACTGGGGGCACCTCCCACGCAGTGGGGGACGAAGGTTTCGTGCGAGTAGCGGTAGGCGGTCTTGAGGCCGACGGCGTTGTCGCCACCCAGGTCAGCGACCGCCGCGCGCTGGCGCATGAACCGCAGCAGCGGTACCGCCTCCGCGAAGCAGCCCAGCGATCTGCGACCTCGGCGGGTTCCGATCCGGGCGCGGTGAGCGGACAGCAGGACCGCGACGGCCTGGGCGAGGTCGCGGGAGACGTCCGGGCTGGCACGATGGGAGAGCCCGTAGGGTCCAGGTGGGCATGGCGGTTGAGCATGGTCGCCCCCATCGTGACCGGCCGGGCCCTACGTGCCCCAACGCCTCTGACCTCGGGATGCGGCAGCGGCTGACGCCGTTACGGACAAAGACTCGCTGAGCCTGTCCATCCCGCTGACGAGCGGGGTTGCGGCCAGGCGGAACTCCTGGCAGCTGCACCCCCACCGGGCTGGAGATCACCGGCGCCGCCGGCAGGGAGGCCACCGCCACGGTGCGGACGTGGTCGCTCCGCGTGGCTGCCAGGGATCTGCGCTCCTGCTGCGACGGCGTGGGGCGGGGCACCTGCGAGGAGCAGCTCGACGCGCTGGGGGTGATCCACCGCCGCCACCGTCAGCAGGTCGACCAGCGCTCGCGGTGCGGGTTCTGGAGCTGGGGCGACGTCGTGCACGGCTGCGACGGCGTGCACGGCTGCGACGGCGTGCACGGCTGCGACGGCGTGCACGGCTGCGACGGCGTGCACGGCTGCGACGGCGTGCGCCACGTCTTGAGCCACGACGTCGGGGGCTGCGCGTGGGTCGATTCCGAGTCGTCGAGCGGCTCCTGGCCCTGGTGCCGCCACCCGTGGACCGGGACGCGACGGCCTCCCGCTCCGCGGAGGCGGTGACCCGTCGCGCCGGGGAGGTCGGCGTCCACCACCTCGGCGGGTTCGCCGGTCCCGGCACCCGCACGGCGTCCAGCGCTGGGGCGACAGCGCCGAGCGGGTCCCGTCAGCGACGCCGGTGGCCGCCGGTCCTGCTGCTCCCTGACCGTCGACGAGGCCGACCTCGGCTCCAGCGCGAGCGCGCAGTGCGGCCTGGCGGTCCTCCAGCGCCTGGCGCTCGCCGGTGGCGCGATCGACCGGGGCCCGCTCGCCGATCAGTGGCTGACGGTGCCCCGCCGCGACTCCAGCACCGGTTCGACGAGCCGTTCCACGACCAGGCCGGTGGCCACCGCCGCGACGGCCGCGTGCGCGACCTCGACGACACCTTCCCCCCGGTGCCAGGTGCGCGGCGGGGCACCCGCACCGGTGGCGTTCTGCAGCGTCTGGTCCACGATCACGCGGGTCAGCGTCTGCACGACGTCGGCGCGCACCGCGATCAGGCCGCTGGCCCGCCACACCCCGCGCAGTGCGCCGAGGGCCACGGAGGTGCCGACCTGCATGGCGGCGGTCGCGGCGGCCGGGCGCTCGTCGTCGCCGGGGGAGCGGCCCAGCAGGGTGAGCAGGGTCCGCCCCGGCACGTAGGAGGCCGGCCGGCCGGTGACGGCGCGCTCGGCGCGTTGCCCGGCCGCCATCGCCGCCGCGCCCGCCAGCCCGCCCAGGGCGCCGCGAGCGGCGGCCCGCGCCAGCACCGCCCGGCGCCCCCCGCTCGTCCCCGTGATCGTCCCCGTGGTCGCCCCCGTGATCGTCTCCAGCACGGCGACAGCCTGCCCGGGCGCGGGCAACGGCGCCACCGGCACGCGAGTTCGAGGAACTTCCCGTTATCGCGGGTGGGAGAGGCCGAACGAGGGGAACCGACGTGCGCCGGGAGCGGGGAGGTCAAGCGCGGGCGCCAAGGCCCGGCACCGACCGGGGCACCGCGGGCACGGGCGACCCGGCGAGCCCGGTGGGCGGAGCGGTGCTGACCCTGCTGGACGTGCGCGGCGAGGTCCTGGGCACCACCCGCAGCGGCCAGGACGGGTTCTACCGCTTCCTCGACCTGCCCGGCGGGGACCACGTGCTGAGCGTGCTCAGCGAGTCGCACCGGCCGGTGGCCCAGAACCTGCAGCTGCCCGACGGCGCGGCGCTGACCCACGACGTGCTGCTGAGCACCGGCGGCCAGCTGACCGGCACGGTCGTGACCGGCGACGGCCGGCCCGTGCCGGAGGCGCTGCTCACGCTCACCGACACCACCGGCGCCGTCGTGGGCACGGCCGTCACCGGCGGGGACGGGACCTTCGTGTTCGACGACCTCACCGCGGGCGGCTACACGCTCACCGCGGCCGGGCACGCCCCCGTCGCCACGGGCGTCCACGTCGACGAGGGCGGCGAGGTGCGCGTCGACGTCGAGCTGGGCACCGGGAGGGCCGTGGGGCGGCCGCCAGTCCGCTGAGGTCGGCGCCCCGTCGCGCCGGGAGACGTGTCCGCGGCTCCGCCTAGGGTGGCGCCGCCGGGGACGGGACGCGTGACGGGAGGGGTTCGTGCGGCGGCTGGTCGTGGACGTCGGCCTGGCGGTGCTGGCCGCGGTCGTCGGGGCGCTGCTGGGGCTGCAGCGCGCCGGGCTGTGGGACACCACCCCCGGGGTGGTCGGCGTCCTGGTCGTGCTGACCGCCGTCCTGGCGGTCGTCTCCACCGCGGCGCAGGCCGTGGGCCGCTGGCGCGCCGCTCGCCGGGCCGCGCACCGCGACGTCCTGGACGACCTCCTGCACGCGGTGCTGTGGGGCGTCGTGGACGCCACCGGCCTGGACCCGCGCGAGCTCGCCGTGGCCGTGCACCGCCTGCACCGGCCCGTCTGGCCCGGCCGGCCGGCCCGCCTGCTGCGCCTGCACCGCGTCCGCGCCGGGCGCCGCCCCGCCGCCTCCGGGACCACCTGGGCACCGGGCAAGGGGGTCCTCGGGCGGTGCGTGGCCGAGGGGGAGGTGGTGGCCGTCGACGTGGCCGCCGCCGACGCGGCCCTGGGCGACGTCGACGCCGCCGGGTGGCAGCGCCTGCCCGCCGAAGCCCGGCAGGGCCTGACCTTCGCCGAGCACCGCCGCCTGCGCGGCAAGTACGGCACGGTGGTCGCGGTGCCCCTCGTCGACGACGCCGGCCCGGTCTCGGCGGTGGTGGGGTGCCTCGTCCTGGACGGTCCCGCCGGGTGCCTGCCTCAGCTGACCACCCCGGAAGTGCTGGGGCTGCTGGAGGCCAGCGGCCGCGCCGTGCGTCGCCTCGAGGTGCCCGCCGCACCGTCCGCCGCTCGTGCGAGCGTCGCCGCGGCGCAACGCGCCCGGGACGAGGGGGGCGCGCAGGAGGCGGCGGAGGCTGTGCTGCTGGCCCAGCTGCGCCGCCTGGGCGCCGGCGAGCGCGCGGTGGCGCTGGCCGACGGTCGGGGAGCGCCCCGGCGGCCCGGGGGGTCGGGGTGAACGCGCCCCGGACGACTCCGCCGCACCCACCGCCGCTGCCGGCGCTGCAGCCCGAGTCGCCGGAACAGGTGGGCGGGCGGACAGCGCGGGGACCGTCGGCGGGTGGCTACGACCGGGAGGAGCCTGCCGACCAGGCAGGTGGTGACGTCGCTGGTGGTCCTCGTCGTGGATCGCTGCCTCCGGTGGTGAGCACTCGATCCCGCAGGCGCAGGTGGGTTCGCTGTGCGGCCCGGCAGGGGCCACCCCGGGGACGTACCGCACGCAGCAGCACGGATCGCCCGCGCGGGTGCACGTGCTCGTCGACGACGAGGTGGGGCACCGGGTGGGCGTCTGGGGTGGGAAGGACCCGGTCGTGGTGCTGTGGGGACCTGGCGATCGCCCGCGGTGAGCAGGCGGAAGGGGCGGACGGCGGCCGCGTCGGCGCCACGGTGCGCGGTTGCGAGGTCCCGGGGTGCTGCAGGGCGTGACAGCGGCGGTCCGTGGTCGCAGGGCGCACATCGACGTGTCCCGACACCGCGAGGAGCCTGTGATCGCGCCTGCAGCGGGACGAGCGGGTGAGGCTCGTCAGCGCGCTGCTCGCCGGTTCCCCGCTCGCCGCCGGCGGTGGTCTCGCCGCTGCTCGGCGCAGCGCTGCCCTCGTGGCCGAGGAGGGCGAGGATCGCCACCCCGAGCACGGCGGTGCCCGCCGCGACCAGCCACCTCGGCTGCAGCCGGTTCCGGGACGGAGGCGGGTCGACGAAGCGTTCGAGCAGCGCCGCGAAGACGGGGTGCCGTGCCCAGGGAGACGACGTCGCCGACGGCCACGCCGGCGAGGGACATCGCGGTGTAGAAGGCCAGCGGGTAGACGGCCACGCACACCGCCCCGGCGGCCAGCCACCGCCCGGGAGGCGCGCGACGCGCTCGCGGCCAGCAGCAGCCCGTCGATCGCCGCGGTGGCCGCCCCGGTGGCCAGCGGGCTGACCGTGCCCGGGAGCAGCGTGGCCGCCGTTCCCGTCGTCCCCCACAGCACGGTGGACAGCACGATGGCGATCACGTCGCTCTCCTCGGACGCTGCCTCCCTTGCACCAAGGGCAAGGGCAAGGGCAAGGGCGGGCGCAAGCGCACGGGCTTCCCGGCGCGTCGAGCGCCGCCCCGCGTGGCCCGCTGTCCGGCCGTTCCCCGCTCGTCCGCTCTCGGCGCACTGCTGCGCTGCGCTCGCACTGCCACGACCTCACCTCTTCCTGTCCGTTCACCGCAGATGCAGGCGCCAGCGCCAGAGCGTTCCCGCATCGGGGTCGCTCACCTCCTCGGCGCGCGAGAAGCCGAGGGTGACCAGCACGTGGGTGGAGGCGTTGTGCTCGGCCATCGTGTGGGCGATGACGGTCTCCACCTCGGCGCAGGCGCGCGCGTGCTCGACGAGCGCCGCGCCGGCCGCGGTGCCGAGGTGGCGGCCGCGGAAGGCGGGGGCGATCTCGTAACCGATCTCCACGGTGCCCTCGCGGGGTGGACCGGCGCAGCCGCCGGAGCCGATGAGCACCCTCGTGCCCGGGTGCAGGAAGAAGTGCATCCACCACCCGGCCTGCTCGGGGTGCTGCTGCAGGTGCCGACGGGTGAAGGTGACCGCCTCGGGGAACATCGGCCACCCCTCCGGCACGGGACCGCCCAGCACCGCCGCGAGCGCGGCGCGGTCGTTCTCCAGCGCCTCCAGCTTCCTGGGGGTGACGGGGAGGATCGTCACCGCCGGCCGGCACATGCACGCTCCTCCTCCGTGCGGCTGCGCTGGTCCTTCCGGCCACCGCCGGCCGCGAGGAGCAGCCGCATCGCCACGTTCGTGAACTCCCGCCCACCACGCTGCACGCGCTGCCAACGCACGACCGTGAAACCCGCCCGCTCGGAGAACGGCCGGGCGGCGGGGCCGGCGTCCACGGTGAGCTGCTGCAGGCCGCGGGCCGCGGCCTCGCGCAGGACGTCGGCCAGCAGGGCCGCACCGACCCCTCGGCGTCCGTGGTCGGGATGGACGTGGAACATGCCGATGTGACCCCGTGGGGAGAGGTCGGTGAACCCGGCAGTGGTGCCGTCGTGGACGGCGGTGCGGGTGCCGGCGGGGGCCCGGGCTCGTCCCCACTCCTGCACGTCGACGTCGTCGGGAACCCAGTCGGCTCGCTGGTCGGGGGAGTGGTCCGCGGCCGCGGTGACGTGCACGCTGCGCCGGAACACCTCCGGAGTGGCCGCGGCGTCGACGGGTTCCCAGGCGCGGACGGGGAAGGGCACGCGGCACCTTCCACGGTGACGAGGAGGTCACCCGGCACACGCCGTGGCCAACGCGCACGCGGGCGCAGACGTCCGATGCGCTGACGCACCGCATCGGTCAGCGGACTACGGCTTCGACGGGTGAGGCGATCGTCGTGGCCGTGCAGGGGCGCCGGAGCGGCACGGTGGTCGGGGAGGTGATGCTGCTGCGGCAGAGCGATGACGAGGCGGTGCTCGGCCACGCGCTGCGTCGCGACCGCTGGGGACGTGGGCTGGCCACCGAGGCGGCCCGCACGGTGCTGGAGGCCGGGATCGACTCCTTCGGGTTGCGCCGCACCACCGCCGTCGTCGTTCCGGCGAACGCCGCCTCGATCGCGGTGCTGGGCAAGCTGGGTTTCGTCGAGGTCGCCCGGTCGCCGGAGCGGGTCACCTTCGCCCACGCGGTGGACCGGTGGGAGCAGCTGACCGGGGCGGACGGTCCGGGTGCGTGCTCCAGGTGCAGCAGGCTCCCGACGTGTGCCAGCTCGTCGAGCGCTGCCGGCCCGCGCTGAGCTCGCAGGAGCTGCTGCGCGAGTGGATCGCCAGCCCGGTGTGCACCGGGAACCTGGTCGACGCGGGCTCGGACGGTTTCCGCTCGCGGGTCGGGCGGCGCGCTCCGTGACGGCAGCGGCCGAAGCACACCCCGTCGGCGCACGTGCCGGGCAGTCGGCGAGGAAGTTCCCACCCGGGCCGCTACCGGACGCTGCTCGAGGCTCTCGTGCTGAACGGGTCCACGGTGCTGGCACCCGGGAACGAGAAGCTCGACCCGCGTGCCGTGATCGCCGATCGACTGCTGGAGCGTGTGCAGACGCTGAAGGCCGCTCTCGCCCACTGCAGGTACGCCGATCTGCCGGTGATCGCCATCGGGCACCCCGTCGGCGGTTGTGCGGCGCTTGGTGCTGCTCGCGCCCGCAGTCGGATGGTTCCAGGCGCCGCGAGCACTGTCGCAGGTACGGGTTCCGGCGAGCGTGTTCGTCGGTGGGAAGGACGTCGTCACACCGCCCGCCGGCACCGAGATCCTCAGGTCAGCGCCAGGCCCGGTGGGTGTTCGTCTGCACGAGCACGCAGGGCACTTCGACCACATGACCGAGCTCCCGCCCGGCGCCACGCCGACGCCCGGTCTCGGTCGTGCCGCGTTCCTGCGCGGGGTAGCCCTTGGGATCACCGCCGCCCTCCGGTGACGCCGCGCAGCTCGTCGAAGATGCCCTGCTCGCGACGCGGCGGGAGGGACGGGGCACCAGCGGCTGAGGTGGTCGGGGGCCCGCGCCCGCTGATGCAGCTGTCCAGGTCGCCGACTCGGTCCCTGCCGGCCAGGGAGCTGGTGACCGTGCAGCCGCGCGCCGGGTTCCGGGCCGGGCGCGCTGTCCTGCGTCGTGACGTCGAGGGGAACCCTCCGGCGGGATCGTCGAACGAGTTCGTGTCGCCGCCCGGCGACCGGGGCGTCCGCGGCCGGGCCGACGGCGACCAGCACGTCCGGGGCGGGTGCAGGCCGCGGAACGGATCAGCATCCGCTGCCCGTTCCGCCGTCCGTTCCGCCTCCTGCGACCCCTCCGCGCTGCGGGAGGTGAGTTCCGGGCGGCAGCGCGTCCGGGACGTCGACGTCCCGCACCGCTCCGGCCACTTCGACCTCTCGGCAGCCGGGGTGCAGCAGCAGTTCACGCAGCCCCGCCCCGGAGGCGGCGACCTCCGCCGCCCGTGCCCAGTGCCGTCGCCCCAAGAGCACGGGGTGCCCCCCGCGCCCCTGCCACCCGGCGCGCACCAGGGCTGCGGAGGGCTGCTCCGCGCCGACCGCCAGCACCGCCCGCACGTCGTCCGCACCCACGTCCGGCAGGTCCACCAGCATCAGCAGCAGAGCCTGCGCGCCGGCCGCCCGCGCGTACCGCAGCGCGGCGAGCACGCCCGTGCCCGGGCCGCGGCGCCAGTCGGGCACCGTCAGGACGTCCACGTGAGCCGGCAGGCCGGCGCGCACCTCCCCGGCGGCGGCGCCGACGGTGACGGCGACCGCTGCGCACCCTCCCGCGTGCAGCACCTGCGCCGTACGCGCCGCCCAGCTGGTGCCCTCGGCCGTGCGCAGCAGCGCCTTGGGCGCTCCCACGCGGGTTCCCGCACCTGCGGCGAGCACCACCCCCACGGCCTGCACGTGCCGATCCCACCACACCCCGGCTCTCGTCGCGGCGGCACGATCCGCTGTGTTTCCGGGGTGTTTCGGTCGTGTTCCGGCTCCGGTGCCCTTTGGAGGTTCCGACCAGCGACGAGCGCCGACGGCCCCAGAATGCTGGAGCACCGGCGGCTGCGCACCCGCGCCGGGAGCGGGAACACTGGGCCGCCCAGCACCGAGGAGGAGGATCGCAGGTGGACAGCACCGAGGAGAGGGTCGCGGGGATCGCTGCGCTGGACGCCCTGGACGACCGGGAGTTCCACGCCCTCCTGCTGTCCTGCTGCCACGCTCCCGCGTGGGCGTCCGCCGTGTCGGCGCTCCGCCCGTTCGGCACGCCGGATGCGCTGCTGGAGGCGGCGGAGAGCGAACTGGCCGTCACCTGCGAAACGGACGTGGACGCTGCTCTGGCCGCCCACCCCCGCATCGGGGAGCGTCCCGCGAACGTCGCCTCCCGCCGCGAGCAGGCGACTGCGCTGGCGGCCGACCCCGCCGTGCTCGACGCCCTCGCGCAGGGCAACCGCGAGTACGAGGCCCGTTTCGGTCACGTGTACCTGGTGTGCGCGTCCGGGCGCAGCGCCGGCGAGCTGCTCGCCGTGCTGCGCTCCCGCCTGAGCAACGACCCGGCCACCGAGCGCGCCGTGCTGCGCCGGGAACTGGCCGCGATCACACGCCTGCGCCTGCAGCGCGCCGTGGCTGAGGCCACCGGGAACGCGTCGTGACCAGCCTCTCCACCCACGTCCTCGACGCCGTCACCGGGACACCGGCGACGGGGGTGGGCCTGATCCTCACCGGTCCCGGCGGCGAGGTGCTGGCGAGCGGCACGACCGATGACGACGGGCGCGCCCGCCTGACGGGCGACCTCGCCCCCGGCGTGCACCGCCTGACGTTCGCCACGGGGGAGTGGTCCGCCACCGCGGGCCGCGAGACGTTCCACCCGGAGGTCGTCGTCGCCTTCACCGTGGCCGTGCAGGCGCACCTGCACGTGCCGCTGCTGCTGTCCCCGTTCGCCTACTCCACCTACCGCGGGAGCTGACCGTGTCGATCGTCCTGGCGGGCCACCAGTACGGCAAGGCCGAGAACAGGGTCGTCCGCGTCCAGCGGGACTGCGCGCGCCACGAGATCGTGGACCTCAACGTCACCACGACGCTGCGCGGCGACTTCGCCGACGCCTACCTCACCGGCGACCAGTCCAAGGTGCTGCCGACGGACACGCAGAAGAACACCGTGTACGCGTACGCCAAGCAGAAGGGCGTCGCCAGCATCGAGGGGTACGCGCTCGAGCTGGCGCGCCACTTCGTCGACGACGTCGCTCCCGTCACCGGCGCCCGCGTCGACGTCGACGCGTACCCGTGGACGCGGGCGCAGGTCGGCGGAACCGGCCACGACCACACGTGGGTGCGTTCCGGCAGCGAGGTCCGCACCACCGCCGTCACCGTCAGCGGCGAGGGCGAGCAGCAGGTCGCCCACGTGCTCGCAGGTCTGAAGGAGCTGACGCTGCTGAAGTCCACCGGCTCGCAGTTCAAGGGCTTCCTCGAGGACGAGTACACGACCCTGCGCGAGACCGACGACCGAGTCATGGCGACGTCCCTGGTGGCGACGTGGCGCTACGGCGCAGCAGCCCTCGCGGACGGTTTCGACTTCGACGCCGCGTACGCGCAGATCCGGCAGGCCGTGCTCGAGCAGTTCGCGACGCTGCACTCCCTGGCGTTGCAGCAGACCCTCTGGCACATGGGCAGGGCGGCGCTCGAGCGGGTTCCCGACGCGGTGGAGATCCGCCTGCTGGCGCCGAACAAGCACCACTTCGACTACGACCTGGCGCGCTTCGGCGTGCAGAACGACGGTGAGGTGTTCCACGCCGACGACCGCCCCTACGGGCTGATCCAGGCCGTCGTCGCGAACGACGCCTGCCCCGCGGCGCCGGAGGCGTGGGCGTGAACGCAGGGGCGGGCGGGGACGTGGTCGTGGAGGCGGACGTGGGAGTGGAGGCAGGCGTGGACGTGAGCGGAGGCGTGAGCGTGGCCGGTGTCGACGGGTACTTCCTGGACCGTGCCGTGGAGTTGGCGACGAAGAACGTCGCGGAGGGTGGCGGGCCGTTCGGTGCTGTCCTCGTGCGCGGCGGGGAACTGCTGGCGACGGGCCAGAACCGGGTCACCCGCGACAACGACCCGACCGCGCACGCGGAGGTGCAGGCCATCCGCGCCGCGTGCCGGCGTGCCGGCACGTTCTCCCTGCCCGGCAGCACGCTGTACTCCAGCTGCGAGCCGTGCCCGATGTGCCTGGCGTCGTCGCTGTGGGCGCGGGTGGAACGCGTCGTGTACGCCGCGGACCGCGACGACGCCGCCCGCGGGGGCTTCGACGACCGCGCGTTCTACGAGCTGTTCTCCAGCGACCGGGCGCTGTGGTCCACACCCGTGCTCCAGCAGCGGGTGCCGGCCGCCGCGGAGCCGTTCGACGCGTGGCTGACCAGCGCTGCGCGCGTCGCCTACTGAGCGGCCCCGCCGTGCCCACCGGGGTCACCGGGAGCCTCGTGCAGGTCGTCGTGCAGGTCGTCGTGCAGGTCGTCGTGCAGGTCGTCGTGCAGCCGCAGCGCGACGTGCACGTCCGCGAGGTCGGCGACATCGCGCAGGTCCCGGCCGAGCAGCTCCTCCAGGCGCCCCACCCGGTAGCGCACGGTGTTCTGGTGCACGTGCAGCGCGTGCGCGGTGCGGGTGGGCGAGCAGCCGTGGCGCAGGTGGGTGCGCAGCGTGCCGAGCAGTTCGGCGTCGGCGAGCACCGGCCCGAGCACGGTGCGCGCGAACGCCGTGCGCTCGCGTGCCGGGACGGTGCGCAGCAGGTCCAGGACGGTGCCGGTGTCGGTGTCCTCCAGGACGACGACGCGGCCCGTGGCGGCACGTGCGGCGGCCAGTGCGCGCCGCGCGCCGGCCACCGCCTCCTCGCCGCCCTCCCCGGCTCGGCTCGCGCCGGCGAGCAGGCGGCGCGAGCCGAGGGACGGCTGCAGGCGTGCCAGGCGCCGGCGCAGCAGCGCCACCAGGTCGGGGCGGGCCTCGGCCACCGCGGTGGCCCCGCCGGAGGTGACCTGCAGCCGGTGCGGCACGTCGGCCAGGGCGTCGGCCAGGGCCCGGGCCGAGCAGGCCCCGTCGACCAGGACCACCACGACACGCCCGTGCGGGGCCGGTGGTGCCGCGGCGGTGCGGCGGTGCACGGCGACCGCGCCGGCGAGCGCGTCGAAGAGCGCTGCCGCCCCCGCGGGCGCACCGGCGTCGGCGAGCACCCACCAGCGCTCGGCGGGGTCCTCGGCCGCCACGGCGCGCACCTGCAGCGCCCCGACGGCCGACCGCACCGGTGCCGGGCCGCCGCCGTGCGCGTCCGCGCGCGCCGCGCGCAGCACGACGTCGTCGGTCTCGTCCTCGCTCAGCGCCACCGGTCCGGGCACCACCTGCCGGCCGGTGGCCGACAGCACCCGCACGGGCGAGCCGAGGTGCGCGGCGACGTCACCGGCCTGCTCGGCGAGGGGGCGGCCCTCGGCGAGGCCGCGCAGCAGTCGTTGCACGGCGCCGTCGTGGCCGGCGGGACGAGCGCCGGTGCCCGCGCCGGGTGCGGTGGCGGCGGCGACGTACGCGCTGACCTCGTGGAAGGGCAGGTCGGCGGGCACCGCGAACAGCGGCAGCCCGTGCCGGTGCGCGGCCTGCACGACGTCTGCGGGAACCTCTCCGAGCAGGCCCTCGCCCACGGCGAGGGCGCTGGCGCCGGCGTCGGCGACGGCGGCGACGAACCGCTCGCTGTCGGCGGCCTCGCGGCGCCACGCCAGACCGGTGAGGACCAGGTGCGCCACGCCCACGTACCGCCCGGGATCGAGCAGGTCCACGGTGCTGGTCCCGGTGACGGGGCGCTGCAGCGCGGCCGGCTCACCGCCGAGCACCCGCAGCCCGGGGATCGCGCCGGGCGCCGCGCCCGCCTCCTCGCCGCCGTCTCCCGGGCTGCCGTGAGCACCGCCGCGCCCGGGCAGCAGGTCGTGCACCCGCACGCGCACCCCCACCGTCTCGAGAAGGGCTCGCGCCCGTGGACCTGAACACGATCGAGGCCATCATCCCCGTCCGGGACCGGGCGGGGCTGGCCGCCGCGCACACCGGCGCCGCGGGCAGCGCCGTCCTGGCCGGCGGCACGTGGCTGTTCTCCTGCGAGCAGCCGCACCTGCGCACCCTGGTGGACCTGACGAGCCTGGACTGGGAGCCGTGGACGGCCTCCGCCGCGGGGCTGCGGATCGCCGCGACGTGCCTGGTCGCGGAGCTCGCCGCGGTGCCGGCCCGGCCGGCGTGGGCCGCGCACCCGCTGCTGCGCCAGTGCGTGCGCGCGCTGCTGGCCTCGTTCAAGGTGCGCTCGGTGGCCACCGTCGGCGGCAACGTGTGCCTGGCGCTGCCGGCGGGGGCGATGACGTCGCTGGCGGTGGCGCTCGACGGCACCGCGGAGCTGTGGGGGGCGGACGGCTCCACGCGGCACCTGCCGGTGGCCGAGCTCGTGGTGGGCGACGGGCGCACCGCGCTGGAGCCGGGGGAGGTCCTGCGCGCGGTGGACCTGCCGGAGCGGGCGCTGCGCGCACGCACCGCGTTCCGCCGCACCTCCCTGCACCGGCTGGGCCGCTCGGCCTCGCTGGTGACCGCTCGCCTGGACGAGGACGGGGCGTTCACGCTGGCGGTGACGGCGGCGGTGGCGCGCCCGGTGGTGCTGCACCGGCCGCTGCCACCGGCGCCGGCGGACGCCGCGGCGCAGGTGGACGCGGCGGTGCAGGAGGGGCCGGGCTGGTTCGACGACGTGCACGGCGACCCGGACTGGCGGCGCGCGGTGACCCTGCGCGCGGTCGCGGAGGTCGTCGAGGAGCTGGGAGGGGCGTCGTGAAGCTCACCGTGGACGGGGTGGTCGCCGAGGTGGAGCCGCGGCCGGGGCAGTGCCTGCGCACCCTGCTGAGGGAGAACGCGTGCACGGCGGTGAAGAAGGGCTGCGACACCGGTGACTGCGGTGCCTGCACGGTGCTCGTGGACGGCTCACCGGTGCACTCGTGCCTGTACCCGGCGCTGCGCGCTGCGGACCGGGAGGTCACCACCGCCGCGGGCCTGGCGCCCGAGGGCGGCCTGCACCCGGTGCAGCAGAGGTTCGTCGACGCAGCCGGGTTCCAGTGCGGGTTCTGCACGCCCGGGATGGTGGTCACCGCAGCCGCGCTGGACGAGGAGCAGCGCACCGACCTCGACGAGCACCTCAAGGGCAACCTGTGCCGCTGCACCGGCTACCGGGCGATCCGCGAGGCGGTCGCCGGGCCGGCCACCGCACCCCTCGCGCGCAGCGGCGCGGTGGGGGAGGCGGTGGCCGCCCCGGCCGCGCACCGCGTCGTCACCGGCACCGAGCCGTACACCCTGGACCTCGCCGCCGGCGACGTGCCGCCGGGGCTGCTGCACGCGGCGGTGCTGCGCAGCCCGTACGCGCACGCCCGCATCACCGCGATCGACACCCGCGCCGCCGAAGCCCTCGACGGCGTGCACCTGGTGCTGACGCACCACGACGTCCCGCAGGTGCTGTTCTCCACCGGCCGGCACGAGAACCGCCTCGACGACCCCGACGACACCCTCGTGCTCGACCCCGTCGTGCGCCACCACGGCCAGCGCGTCGCGGTCGCCGTGGCGGAGTCGGTCGCCCTGGCCGAGCAGGCGCTGCGCCTCGTCGCCGTGCAGTACGAGGTGCTGCCCGCCGTCCTCGACCCCGAACGGGCGACGGAACCCGGTGCGCCGCTGCTGCACGCCGACAAGGACGCCGCGGCGTCCCGCATCGCCGACCCGGCCCGCAACGTCGTCGCCGAGCTGCACAGCGAGGTCGGCGACGTGGAGGCCGCGCTGGCCGGTGCGCACACCGTCGTGGAGGGCACCTGGCGCACCCAGCGCGTCTCACACGTCACGCTGGAGACGCACGCCTCGGTCGGCTGGCTGGACGAGGACGGCCGGCTGGTGGTGCGCAGCAGCACCCAGGTGCCGTTCCTCGTGCGCGACGAGCTGGCCCGCGTGCTCGGCCTCCAGCCCGACCGGGTGCGGGTGCTGGCCGCCCGGGTCGGCGGGGGTTTCGGCGGCAAGCAGGAGATGCTCACCGAGGACGTCGTCGCCCTGGCGGTGCTGCGCACCGGCCGGTCCGTGCAGTACGAGACGACCCGCCGGGAAGCACTGACGGCCCTGCCGACCCGGCACCCGATGAACGTGCGGGTGCGCCTGGGCGCCGCCGCGGACGGCACCCTGACGGCGCTCGCGGTGGACCTGCTGTCCGACGCCGGCGCGTACGGCAACCACTCCCCGGGGGTGATGTTCCACTCCGTGCACGAGTCGGTGGCCACGTACCGGTGCGCGAACAAGCGCGTCGACGCCCGCGCCGTCTACACGAACTCGGTGCCCTCGGGGGCGTTCCGCGGGTACGGCCTGGGGCAGGTCGTCTTCGCCCTCGAGTCGGCGCTGGACGAACTGGCGCGCCAGCTGCGCATCGACCCGTTCACGCTGCGCCGCCGCAACGTCGTCGTCCCCGGCGACCGGTTCGTCGCCACCTCCGACCCGGCCGTCACCGGCGAGGACGACGGGCTGCGCTTCGGCAGCTACGGCCTGGACCAGTGCCTGGACCTGGTGGAACGGGAACTGCCGCGCGGCGGCGAGCCCGTGCCGGACGGGCCCCGCTGGCGGACCGGGTCCGGGATCGCGCTGTCGATGATCGCCACCGTGCCGCCGCGCGGGCACTTCGCCGAGGCCTCGGCGCGCCTGCTCGCCGACGGCACGTGGGAGCTGAACGTCGGCACCGCCGAGTTCGGCAACGGCACCACCACCGTGCACACCCAGATCGCCGTGCAGACGCTGGGCACCACCGCCGACCGGTTGCGGTTGCGGCAGGCCGACACCGACGTCACCCGCTACGACACCGGCGCGTTCGGCTCGGCGGGCTCCGTCGTCGCGGGCAAGGCGCTGCTGATCGCCTGCGAGCGCCTGGCCGGACAGGTGCGGGTGCTCGCGGCCGGGTTGCTCGGGGCGCCGGTGGCCGCGGCCGTGCTGGAGCCGTGCGGCGTGCGTTTCGGGGAGCGTCTCGTGCCGCTGGTGCAGGTGCACGCCCACGCGGTGCGCACCACCGGTGCCGAACCGCGGGCCGAGGGGGCCGACGACGCGGTGCTGCGCTCGGTCGCGTTCAACGTGCAGGGTTTCCGCGTCGCGGTGGACACCGGCACCGGTGAGGTGCGGCTGCTGCGTTCGGTGCACGCCGTGGACGCCGGGGTCGTGCTCAACCCGGTGCAACTGCGCGGCCAGGTCGAAGGCGGGGTGGTGCAGGCGATCGGCTCCGCCCTGTTCGAGGAGGTGCGCCGCGACGCGGACGGCAGTCCGCTCACGGTGTCGCTGCGCGAGTACCACGCACCCAGGGCTGCGGACGTGTGCGAGACGCAGGTGCTGTTCGCCGACACGTTCGACGAGGTGGGCCCGCTGGGGGCGAAGTCGATGAGCGAAGCCCCGTACAACCCGGTGGCTCCCGCCCTGGCGAACGCCGTGTTCGACGCGACCGGGGTGCGGGTGCGCGAACTCCCGATGCGCCCGGACGCCCTGTGGCGCTCGCTGCGCCAGGCGCAGGACCGGCCGGTGCACGCGGAGGGGGCCCGCCGTGCGTGAGGTCTTCCCCCAGCTGCGCCCGGTGCTCGCGTCCGGCGAGCCCTTCGCCTTGGCGACGGTGTTCCGCACCGACGGCTCGGCGCCGCGCCCGGCGGGAGCCTCGCTGGTCGTGACCGCGGGCGGCGAGGTCATCGGCAGCGTCTCGGGCGGCTGCGTCGAGGCCGCGGTCCACGAGCTGTGCCGGCAGGCCCTCGAGGACGGGTGCGCCCGCACCGGGAGCTTCGGGGTGAGCGACGACGACGACCCCTTCGCCGTCGGGCTGACGTGCGGCGGAACCCTGGACGTCCTGGTCCAGCCGTTCGCGCCCGCGGACGGCGAGCTGCTGCGCCGGGCGCTTCACGCCGAGGCGCACGGGCAGGCGGTGGCCCTGGCCTCCGTGGTCGCCGCGCCGGGCACGACGGGGGCGGGCACGGCGCTGCTGGGCCGGTGGCTGCTCGTCGGCGAGGAGGGCGCCGAGGGGTCCCTCGGTGCGGTGGGCCTCGACGAGGCGGTCGCGCGGGGCGCCGCGCAGGCGCTGCGCGCAGGTCGCGACGAGCTGCTGGCGCTCAGCGGGTGCGCGGACCTGCGGCACGGCGAGGTGGAGGTCTTCGTCGAGGTGATCGCACCGCCGCCCAGGATGCTGGTGTTCGGTGCCGTGGAACCCGCGGCGGCGCTGACCCGGGTGGGCAAGTTCCTCGGCTACCACGTCACCGTGTGCGATGCCCGAGGGCTCTTCGCGACGGAGGCGCGCTTCCCGGAGGCGGACGAGGTGGTCGTGCAGTGGCCCGACGAGTACCTGCGCGGTACGGCGGTGGACGAGCGCACGGTGGTGTGCGTGCTCACGCACGACGCGAAGTTCGACGTGCCGCTGCTGAAGGAGGCCCTGCGCGGGCCCGCCGGGTACGTCGGGGCGATGGGCTCGCGCCGCACCCACGACGACCGGGTGGCCCGGTTGCTGGCCGAGGGGCTCAGCCCCGGGGAGCTGGCGCGCCTGGCCTCCCCGATCGGCCTGGACCTCGGTGCGCGCACCCCGCAGGAGACCGCCGTGTCGATCGCGGCCGAGATCGTCGCCCACCGGCGCGGTGGCAGCGGGACGCGCCTGAGCCGTACCGACGGGCCCATCCACCGGGCCGGTGAGCGCTCACCGGTCGTGCTCGCGCAGGCGGGTTCCCGTCCGTGAGCGTCCTGCGAGAACAGGAGCGCCGGCGTCGTGACGGGGGGAGCGTGGGCGCAGGACGGCGAGCGCACCGTGAGGCGCAGCCCGCGGCGGTCCGGGAACTGCACCGGCAACTGCTGGCCGAGCACGCCCGGTCCCCCCGCGGCGCCGGGTTGCGCGCGCCCTTCAGCGCGCAGGTGCACCGCGTGAACCCCGTGTGCGGTGACGAGGTGCTCCTGCGGGTCGACCTGGTCCCGGGCCCGCGAGGAGGACTCCTCGTGCGGGACGTCTCGTACGAGGCGCGGGGTTGCGCGATCAGCACCGCCTCGGTCTCGGTGCTGCACGACCTCACCGCCGGCAGAGCGCTGCAGGAGTCGCAGGCGCCCCGGCGGGCGCTGCGCGAGGTGCTCACGGGCGCAACCGGAGCGCCCGCCGACGAGGAGGTCCTCGGGGACGGCGTGGCGCTGGTCGGGGTCCTGCGCCACCCGGCGCGCACCCGTTGCGTCCTGCTGGCGTGGACGGCGTTCGACGACGCGGTGGCGTGCGCCGGGCTCATCTGAGGACGCGCTACTCCAGCTCGCCCAGCCGGGCGTGCACGCGTCCGACCTGCTCGATCCGCTCGCGCCCGGCCCGCCCGCGCCGTGCCAGGACGGCCTCGGCGAGCATCGTCACCAGCGACATCGCCGCCGCGTAGCCGTCGAAGGCGCCGGGCCCGTCGACGGGCACGGTGAAGCGGTGCTCCACCTGTGCGCCCAGCGCGCGACCGGTCGGGTCGGTGAGCAGCACGGTCGGCACCTCGGCCTCGCGCGCCGCCGCCAGCACCCGCCCGACCGCGGGGGGCCGCCGCCGGAACGCGACGACGACCAGCGCGTCCCGGCGCTCGAGCGCGCTGAGCTCTTCGGCGACCGTCTGCCCGGGGTGCGGACCGACGTCCACCGCGGCCCGGGCCTGCAGCAGCTGCTCGCGCAGGTGCAGCGCCACCGGGTAGCTGTTGCGCCAGCCCAGCAGCAGGACGCGCCGGGCGCCGGCCAGCAGGTGCGCGGCCCGTTCCAGCCGCACGTGCTCGACGTCGCGGGCCAGCGCCGCCAGGTTGCGCTGGTCCTGCGCCAGGTGGGCGGCCACGGCGTTCCCGGCCTGCGGCGGCAGCCCACCCAGCGGGACGCCGCGCGCCCGCAGCGCCGAGGCCTGGGCGCGCGCCTGGGCCCGGGCCTGCGCGAAGGACGGGAAGCCGAGCCGGCGGAAGAACCGGCTGACGGTGGCCTTGGAGGCTCCCGCCTCCTTCGCCAGCTCGGCACCTGAGTAGGTCGCCAGCTCGTTCAGGTGCTCGAGCACGAAGTCGGCCACGGTGCGCTCGAGCGGGCTGAGCTCGCCGTAGACGACCTCGATCCGCTCGCGGACCCCGCCGGGACCGTCGGGTGCAGCGAGGTCGTGGTCCACGGCGCTCACCGTCGACGGCGCGCGACGTCGTGCACGGCGGCCTCGAACGCGTCGATGGCGCGTGCGACGTCCCCGAGGGTGACGTCCTCGCCCGGCGCGTGGCTGATGCCGTCCTCGCAGCGCACGAACAGCATGGCCACGGGGGTGATCGCGGCCATCGCCATCGCGTCGTGGCCGGCCCTGCTCCACAGCCGGACGGGGTCGGCGTCACCGGTGGCGGCGATGCCCTCGGCGATCGACGCCGACAGGACGCCGTCGCACGCCACCCCGGGGGCGCTGTGGGTCTCGACGAGCTCGAACGTGGTGCCCCGCGCGCGGGACACCGCCTCGCCGTGGGCGCGGACGCGCTCGACCAGGTCGTCGCGGTCCGCGTCGCGCTCGGCGCGCACGTCGAGGCTGAACTCCACCAGGCCGGGCACGACGTTCACCCCTCCGGGGAACGCCTGCAGCCGCCCGACGGTGGCGATGCCGCCGAGCTCGACCGCCAGCCGCTCCACGGCGAGCACCACGTCGGCAGCCGCGACCAGCGCGTCGCGGCGGCGCGGGTAGGGGGTGCCGCCGGCGTGCCGGGCTTCCCCCCTGACGTGACCGGTGAACCGGCGCGCGCCGGCGATGGAGGTGACGACGCCGAGGGCGCGGCCGGCGGACTCCAGCTGCGGGCCCTGTTCGATGTGCAGCTCCAGGTACCCCGCGAGGTCCGCCGGGCGCCGGGCGGCCTCGCCGACGCGGGCGGGGTCCAGGGCGAAGGCGAGCGCGGCCTCGCGCACGGTGACGCCGTCGGCGTCGGCTCGCTCCCACCAGTCCTGGTCCCACTGCCCGGCCACGGCCCTGCTGCCCATCAGGGCGGTGGCGAAGCGGGTGCCCTCCTCGTCGGAGAAGGCGACCACCTCCAGCGCGAACGGCAGCTCGTCAGCGCGCTCGCGCAGGCGGTGCGCGACCTCGATCGCCGAGACCACCCCGAGCACCCCGTCGTAGCGGCCGGCGTCGCTCACGGTGTCCAGGTGCGAGCCGAGCACGAGCGAGGGCAGGCCGGGCTCGCGCCCCTCCAGCCGGCCCCACTGGTTGCCCGCCTGGTCCCGCCACGTCGCCAGGCCCGCCTGGGCCATCCAGCCCGCCGCCACCGCGTTGGCGCGGGCGTGCTCGGGTGACAGGTGCACCCGCTCGACGCCGCCGGGCATCGAGCTGATCGCGGCGAGCTCGTCGCAGCGCTGCAGCGCCCGCCGGGCGGCGGTGCTCGCGGGCGCGGGGCCGCTCACGCGTACACCTGCTGCGCCGCCGCGGATCCGGCGCCCGCCTCGACGGGCGCGCCGTGCCGGCGCAGCACCTGCTCCAGCGAGGCCAGCGTCACCAGCACCGCGTCCTTGCGGGCGTTGTAGCCCATCGTCCCGATGCGCCACACCCGCCCGGCGAGCGGTCCGAACGAGGTGCCGACCTCGATGCCGTAGTCGTGCAGCAGTTCCGCCCGCACGGCCTCGCCGTCCACGCCGTCGGGGATCTCCACGGCGACGACGTTGTGCATCTTGTGCGCCACGTCGCCGAACACCCGCAGCCCGAGCCCGCGCACCCCCGCGAGCATCGCGTCGCCGTGCAGCCGGTGCCGGGCGACGGCGGCCTGCAGGCCCTCCTCCAGCAGCAGGCGCGCGCACTCGCGCGCGCCGTAGAGCATGGTGGTGGCCTCGGTGTGGTGGTTCAGGCGCTGCGGGCCCCAGTAGTCCAGGACCATCCCCAGGTCGAAGTAGTTCGAGCGGATGCGTTCGGCCGGTGGGGCACCGCCGGCGTCCGGGTCGGCACGCAGGCCCGCCTCGACGCTGCTGCGCGAGCGGACCACCTCCACGGCGCGGGGGGACAGGCTGAGCGGCGCGCTGCCCGACGGCCCTCCCAGGCACTTCTGCAGACCCGCCGTGGCCGCGTCGACCTCCCAGGCGTCCATCTCGAACGGGTTCCCGCCCAGCGAGGCCGTGCAGTCGACGTAGAGCAGCGCACCGTGCCGGTGGCACACCGCGCCGACGCCCTCCAGGGGCTGGTTCATGGTCGTCGAGGTGTCCCCCTGCACGAGCGCGACGAGCTGGGGGCGGACCTCGCGCACGGCCTCCTCGATCGCCTCGAGGCTGAACACCTCGCCCCACGGGACCTCGATCGTGTGGACCTCGGCGCCGCAGCGCTCGGCGATCTCGCGCAGCAGGTGCCCGAAGCGGCCGAAGACGGGGACCAGCACCCGGTCGCCCGGCGAGAGCAGGGAGACGAGCGCGGCCTCGATGCCGGCGCGCGAGGTGCCGTCGATCAGCACGGTCGCCTCGTTGGCGGTGCGGAACACCTCCCGGTACAGCTCCTGCGTCTCGTTCATGTAGCCGGTCATCGCCGGGTCGTACTGCCCGACGAGCTGGGCGGACATCGCGCGCAGGACGCGCGGGTCGACCGTGATCGGCCCCGGGCCCATCAGCAGCCGCGGTGGCGGGGCGAGCGGAGCGCCGACCCCGGTGCGCAGCAGGCCGGTGTTCCGGATCGTCTGTTCCACGCGCGCCATCCTATGCAACGATCGTTCCAGCGAACACCCCTGCGGAGGTCTCCTTGACGGTCCACCCCCTGTCCTCCACCCCCTCGAGCGTGCGGTGGGGCGAACTGCCGTGCGCCGGTGACCCCCCGGTGCTGGAGGTCGAGCCGGGCGACGTCGTCGTCGTCGACACCGTCAGCCACGAGGGGATCCTCGAGGACCAGGGGCGCGACCCGCTGGCCTTCTTCACCGCGCGCGGCATCGAGGCCGCCGCCGTGCTGGCCGACGCCGTCGAGATCGCGCGATCGGTGGAGCACGACCCCCGCAGCCGCGGACCGCACGTGGTCACCGGTCCCGTGGCCGTGCGCGGCGCGCGACCCGGCGACGTCCTGTCCGTGACCGTGGAGGAGCTGCAGCTGCGCGCCGACTACGGCGTGGTGTCCAACCGGCACGGCCGCGGCGCCCTGCCCGGGCAGTTCCCCCGCGACGGCGCCGACGTGGTCTCCGTCCTGGCCCGGGTCGAGACGGACCCGGTGACGGGCGCGCGTCGCGGATCCCTGCCGGCCGGTCCGCGCACCGACGCGCGGGTGCGCTTCCCGCTGAGGCCGTTCCTCGGGCTCGTCGGCGTGGCCACGCCCGGGCCGGGACGCCTGCACTCCGTGCCGCCGGGTGCGCACGGCGGCAACCTGGACGTCTCGGCCCTCGGCGCCGGTTCGACGCTGCACCTGCCCGTCCAGGTCGAGGGGGCGCTGTGCTACGTCGGCGACCCGCACTACGCGCAAGGGGACGGCGAGGTCGCGCTCACCGCGTTCGAGGCGCCGTTGCGCGCCCGCCTGCGCCTCGACCTCGTCCCCGCTGGAGCGGTCCGGGTGCGCGGCGTGCTGTGGGGGGAGACCCCCGAGCACCTGGTGCCCATCGGGCTCGACGCCGACCTCGACGAGGCGGTGCGCCAGGCGGTGCGGACCGCGATCGCACTGCTCACCGACCTGGGGATGGACCCCGCGCACGCCTACGCCTACCTGTCCGCCGCCGGAGACTTCGCCGTCTCCCAGGTGGTCGACCGGGTCGCCGGCGTCCACGGACTGCTGCGCAAGGCCGACCTGGCCGACCTGCTCGCGAGCCCGGCGTGAGCGCCGCGCACGGCTCCGGGATCCCCGAGCAGACCCTGCTGGCCGCAGCGGCCCGCTACGAGCGTGCCCTGCGCGAGGACGACCTCGCCGTGCTCGACGAGGTGTTCGCCGACGGCTCCTCCACGCTGCGTGCCGAGGGCGGCGCGGCACTGGTCGGCCACGCGGACGTCTCGGCCCACCGCGCCCGCCGCGGCGGTGCGCCTGCGCGCTGGCAGCGGCGCGTGCACGTGCGCGCGCTCGGCGAGGCGGACGCCCTCACCGTCTCCGAGGCCGAGCGCCTCGACGGGGCGGGTGGGTTGCAGACCCAGCTCTGGCACCGCTTCGCCGACGGGTGGAAGGTCACCGCCGCCCACGTCTCGTCGGCTCCGGCGCCCTCGCGCGCAGCGCACGGCACCGACCGGGCGGCGTGGCGGGTCCGGCCCGGCGAGGGCGACCCGCTGCTGCCCGGATCGGGAGCGGGCCCCCTGCGGGGCGCACGCATCGCGGTGAAGGACCTGTTCGCGCTCGCCGGTCAGCGCATCGGCGCCGGTGTCCCGGCCTGGCTGAATCAGGCGCCCCTCGAAACCTCGACCGCCCCCGCCGTGCAGGCGCTGCTGGACGCCGGCTCGGAGGTCACCGGAATCGCCCAGACCGACGAGCTCGCCTTCTCCCTGATGGGCGTCAACGCCCACTGGGGAACCCCCCGCAACCCCGCGGCCCCCGCCCACCTGCCCGGCGGATCGACCTCCGGACCAGCCGCGGCGGTCGCCGCCGGTGGGGCCGACCTCGGACTGGGCACGGACACGGCCGGGTCGCTGCGCGTGCCGGGCTCGTTCTGCGGCCTGTACGCCTGGCGCCCCAGCCACGGCGCCGTCGACACCAGCGGCGTCCTGCCCCTGGCCCCCTCGTTCGACACCGTCGGGCTGCTCGCGGCGGACCCCGCTCTGCTGGCCGTCGCGGCGGACGTCCTGCTGCCGCCGAGGCCGGCGCCGGCGCAGGCGGTGCGCCCGGCGGCGCTGCTGCGCAGTGCAGCGCTGCTCTCGCTGGCCACCCCGCGGACCGCGCTGGCCGTCGACGCGGCGCTGACGGCGCTGGCCGTCCAGACCGGCCTCCCCGTGCGTGAGGTCGATCCGGACTTCTCCCCCGAGGAGCCGCAGCGGTGGACCGCGGCGTTCCGCACCCTGCAGGCCGCTGAAGCGTGGGCGAGCCACGGCGAGTTCATCGACGCCCACCCCGGAGCGCTCTCCCCGGCCGTGGAACGACGGTTCCGCCACGGGCAGGGGCTCGCGCCCGAAGCCGTGCAAGCCGCTCGCGCGGTCGTGGAGCGCACCCGCGGCCGGCTGGAGGCGGTGCTCGCCGACGGCTGGTTGTGCCTGCCGAGCACGGCCGCGCCCGCACCCCGCGTGGACGCGTCCGCCGAGGAGTTCGAGGCCGCTCGCACCGGGACGCTGCGGCTGACGACCCTGGCGTCGCAGACGGGCGTCCCCGCCCTGAACCTGCCCTGGGGTCGGGTCGGGGAGCTCCCGGTCGGGTTGTGCGTGCTGGCACCGCGCGGGAGCGACCGCTCGCTGCTGGCCCTGCTCGCCGAGGTGGCGCCACCTCGCCGCGCGTGATCCCCGCCTGCTCGACCGGCGCGGGGTGAGGACCGGCCCAGCCGCTCGCCGACGGTCTCGCCGACGGCGAGGACGTCGCCGGACATCGCCGGTCGTGATGGCCGGTCCGACGACGCACGTGGCGATCACCGGGCCGACGAGGACGCCGAGCAGGATCGCCGGAACACCGGGGCGAGCAGCACGGTGATGAACCCGCTGACGACGGCCGAACCGCTCCCGCGCGGATCGCGAGAGCGTTGCAGGCCCAGGGGTGCCAGCCGGCGCAGCGGTGGAACTCCGTCGGCGGGTGGACGACGGCACGGACCTCGAGCCGTTCGGTTCTCGCACGAGAACGCTGGCACGGTCGAAGGTGGCTGAACCCGGAAGGCCCGCATCCGCGTGCGGGTTCCCTGTTGCAGCGAGCCGGGTGCACGGGGACCGAGGTGCCCGGGGTCGGCAGCTGCTGGTGGAGTGGTTGCGGGGGACGCGCTCGCGGGCCGGCGTGCTGACCCGCGGGGTGCGGACGGGCGCTCCGGTATGGTCCCACCAGCCGCCCGTGGCCCGCCGGGTGCCTTCGATCGGAGGAACCTTGACCCGTGACTCCGTTCCGGCCTCCTCCTGGAACCTGGGGCTGATGCTGACGCTGACGTTCTCCACCGGGGTCGTGGACGCCGTCGGCTACCTCGGTCTGGACCGCGTGTTCACCGCGAACATGACCGGCAACGTGGTGATCCTCGGCATGGCCCTCACCGGCGCCGAGGACCTGCCCGTGATCGGTCCCTGCCTGGCTCTGGTGGCGTTCGTGCTCGGCGCCGCGCTGGTGGGGCGGGTGCTGCGCCGGACCGCGGAGGGCTGGACGAGGGCCTTCACGCTCGTCATCGCGCTCGTCGGCGCCGGGCTGGCCGTGCTCTCGGGTGTCACCGCCGTCCTCGGTGACGCGATCCCCGTGCGGGAGGGCGCGACACCGCCGACGGCCGTGCTGGTGGTCACCGCCGCGCTGGGTCTGCTGATGGGGGCGCAGGCGGCCGCGGCGCGCCGCCTGGCCGTGAAGGACGTCACCACGGTGGTGGTCACTTCGACCTTGACCGGCCTGGCCGCGGACTCCCGCTTCGCCGGCGGCGGGGGCGAGGGGTGGCGTCGTCGGCTGGGTGCTGTGGTGCTCATCCTCGCCGGGGCCGCTGCGGGCGCTGCGCTGCTGCGCTGGCACGTCGGCGCCGGGCTGGCGGCCGCCGCCTCGATCACCCTCGTCAGTGCTCTGCTGGGGCACCTGCGCGCCCGCGTCCGCCCGGCGGCGACCGAGCGGGCGCGTGAGGGAACCCTCGCTTGACCCGACTGCCTGCGAATCCCCGCGGCGCCTCCCAGCCTCCTGCTCCGCGGCGGCGTCGCCTCCGGGACTCGTGCGAGAGACGGCTCACGACGACGTTGGAGGTCTGGTGCTGGACGTAGTTCTGCGGGCGACCCGTGCGGTGGTGGGCGGGGTGGAACGACCTGCCTCGGTGGGGGTGCGAGCCGGTCGGATCGTGGGGGTCGAGGCCTTCGAGCGCTCCTGGGAGAGCGACCGGGAGGTCGTCCTCGGACAGGACGAGGTGCTCCTGCCCGGACTGGTCGACACTCACGTGCACGTCAACGAACCCGGCCGCACGGAGTGGGAGGGCTTCGCCTCCGCCACGCGGGCCGCGGCCGCCGGCGGCATCACCACGATCCTCGACATGCCGCTGAACAGCATCCCCGCAACCCTCGACCCCGCTGCGCTGGCGGTGAAGCGCTCGGCGGCACAAGGCCGGTGCACCGTCGACGTGGGCTTCTGGGGTGGCGCGGTACCGGGGAACGTCGACCAGCTCGAACCACTGCACCACGCCGGGGCGTTCGGGGTGAAGTGCTTCCTGCTCGACTCGGGCGTCGAGGAGTTCCCACCACTGGACGCGGCCGGACTGCGGGGTGCACTGGCCGAACTCGCCCGTTTCGACGGCTTGCTGCTCGTGCACGCCGAGGATCCCGAGCAGATCGGCGCGCACGAGCACGGCGGTGGGCGCAGGTACGTCGACTTCGTCGCTTCCCGACCCCCGAGCGCGGAAGCGGCGGCGGTACGCACGGTGGCGGAGGCCGTCTCCCGTGCCGGGGCCCGCGCTCACGTCGTGCACCTGTCGTCGGCCGCCGGCCTGGCCGAGGTCAAGGCCGCCAAGGAGGCCGGCGCCCGCCTGACGGCCGAGACCTGCCCGCACTACCTCACGCTCGACGCGGACCGCGTGCCCGATGGCGCCACCTCGTTCAAGTGCTGCCCCCCCGTCCGGGATCGCGCTGAGCAGGACGCGTTGTGGCGAGGGCTGCTGGACGGGACGATCGACTGCGTCGTCTCGGACCACTCGCCGTGCACCGCCGAGCTCAAGCGCCTGGAGGAAGGTGACTTCGGCGCGGCGTGGGGTGGGATCGCCTCGCTCCAGATCGGTCTGCCCGTCGTCTGGACGGCAGCGCGTGAGCGGGGGGTGCCGTTGGCCACCGTCGTGAGCTGGATGTCGTCGGCCCCTGCGGATCTCGCCGGATTGAGCGACCGCGGCCGGATCGCGCCCGGGAACGTCGCCGACTTCGCGGTGTTCGCGCCTGAGGAGGAGTGGGTCGTCGACCCGGGAACACTGCAGCACAGGAACAAGGTGACGCCGTACGCGGGTCGTCGGCTGACCGGTGCGGTGCGCTCCACCTGGCGACGGGGTGCTGTCCTCGACCTCGACGCTGCACCGGCCGGCGCACTCCTCGCACGTCCGTGAGGCGCGCGGCGCTCGTCGTTCGGCACCGCTGCGCCGTCGTGGACTCGCCCGCTGGTCCGGACACCCCGATCACGGCCCGGACGGGCGCCGTGCCCAGCGCGGCGGAGGTGTGGTCCGGCTCTCCGGCCGACAACCGCGCCACCGCGCCACCGCGCGCAGCACCGCCCCGTGCATCGCGGTGCTGGAGGTGACCTCGGTGCGCAGGCGCCAGGCGGTCGCTGCAGCCGAGTTTCGATCAGCCGGGTCTCGCCGCACCCGACCGGACCGTGCAGGTACACCCCCGGCCGGCCGTTGCGCAGTCACGGCGCTCCGTCTGGTGCCTGCACCGACGGCGGCAGACCACGCTCCAGGCCCAGCCGGACCGCGACCTCGCACAGCAGCTGCTCCCGCGTCCACGAGGTGTCCACCTCCACCGCGCGCAGCCGCTCCCGGCGCACCCGCTCCCGGCGCACCCGCTCGCGCAGCTCATCGGTGAACAACCGGTCCCGCTGCAGCAGGTTGCTCAGCGCCCGTTGCGGGTCGCTGGTGCGCCCGGCGATCTGCCACGACCCACCGCGACTCTCCAACGCAGCCCGCCGGAAGCCCGGTGTCGCCAGCAGCCACCGCTCGTCCATGCCCATCGCCCCGAACGCGTGCAGGTGAGGACACTGCCGCTGCGGGCAGCGGCGGGCGTGCTCGGCCATGACGTCGTCGGTGGCGTACAACCGCAACCCGTGCTGCTCGGCCAGCAGGGCCGCGATCGTCGACTTGCCGGCGCCGCTGCTGCCCCGAGCCGGTGCACGCCGCTCAGCCTGTCCCGCAGCGCCGCGACGTCCACGCCCACCTCCTGGCCCGCCGATGCCTCCCGCACCGCCTGCTCCTGCGGACCAGCTCCACCCCGGAAGGAACCTGGCGCACCTGGCCGTCGGCCGCCGGAACCACCCAGCGACCGTGCGGTCACGACGCGACCTGCGTGCCACTGCCTCACCCGCGGTGGCAGGGCGGCCGACACGTCCAAGCGGGTGCCGCTGTCCGGGGACGAGAGGACCAGCCTGCACATCAGGTGGACGCTCAGCTCACCGTGAGCCCCGGTCACCCGTCAACGGCAGCGTGCCTGCCTCCGGGCGGTGTCTGCGTCGCTGGGCACGCCGATCCCGTCGACGTCGTGGACAGCCAGCGCGGGCAGGGGCCTGGGGGCCGGCAGCGTCGTCGTCCTGCCCGCACAGCTCGAACCGGCGGCGTACAGCAGCACCGGGCCACCCCGGCCGACGCAACGGGTCCTCGGTCAACGCGTTCTCGGTCCAGGGAACGGCCGCTCGGTCCGGTCGCGACCCCGCACCACGTGTGAGCGGCGGCCTCAGCGAGGGTCGCTTCCCGCGCAGCGGTCGACGGTGAGGGGCCTGGAGGGCGCCTCGCAGGGTCTCGCGCATCCGCCGGCCCGCTCCGCTGCCGGCACCACGCACCGGCCGCGGCGAGGAAGGCGACCGCCGGCTGCACCGCTCGTGGGACTCACCCGTCACGACGGGGCCCGTGGACGCCGAGCGCCCCCGGGCGCGTGCGCGCGCCCGGGGGCGGTGGGGGAGTCGTCCGTTGGTCAGTCGGCCAGCGGGGACGGCCCGAGCTCGGCGAGCAGCTCCGCCATCTTCCGGTACGCCTTGTTGCGGTAGTCGATGAGCGCAGCGAGCTTCTCCGGCTCGAGCTCCAGGAACCCGGAACCGGTCTTGGTGCCGAACTTGCCCTCGGCAACCAGGTCCAGCAGGTTCTGCGGGGCCGACAGGCGCTCACCGAAGTGGTCCTCGAGGACCTTGAAGCCCTTGGCGTAAACGTCCAGGCCGGCCATGTCGGCGATCGCGAACGGCCCGAAGAACGGCAGCCGGAAGCCGAACGTGGTGGAGACGATGGTGTCGACGTCGGTGGGGGTCGCCACGCCCTCCTCCACGATCGTCATGGCCTCCTTCAGCAGCACGTACTGCAGGCGGTTGAGGACGAAACCGGGGACGTCCTGCACCTGCGCGCCCTTGCGTCCGGCGCGGGTGAGCAGGTCGTCGATGAGCGGCAGCACGGCCGGGTCGGTCGCCTCGCCCATGACGAGCTCCACACCCGGGATGAACGGCGCGGGGTTGGAGAAGTGCACGGTGAGGAACAGGGAGGCGTCCTCGAACGCCTCGGCGAGCACCTTCACCGGGATCGTGGAGGTGTTGGTGCCCACGATGGTGCCGGGGGTGACGGCCTTCTCGACGCGCGAGAGCACGTCCTTCTTGACGGCCGGGTCCTCGAAGACGGCCTCCTCGACGAAGTGGACGTCGGCGACGGCCTCCTCGATGGAGTCGGCGGGGTGGAACTTCTCCTTCAGCACCTCGGTGCTGCCGGGCGCGAACAGGCCCTGCGCCTCGAAGAGCTCGGACTCCTTCAGCAGGCGCTCGTAGTTGCGCTGGGTCGACTCCTTGTCGGCGTCGGCCAGCCAGACGTCGTTGCCGGCCAGCGCGAGCGACTGGGCGATGCCGCCGCCCATGTAGCCGGTGCCGATCTGGGCGACGCGGGTGATCTTGTCAGTGCGGGGTGCGGTGGGCACAGCGTTCTCCGGTCGTCGGTGGTGGGGTGGCCGCAGGGGCCGCGCCGCCCGCCGGGGCGGTTCAGGCGCGGTCGCCGGCCTGCGGGCCGGGGAGGTGGTCGGCGGTGCCGCGGAGTTCGGCGATCTCGTCGATCACCGCGCGGAAGTTGGCGACGTCGTGGGCGAAGCGGCCCAGGAACAGGCCGTCGACGCCGTCGGCGACCTGGGTGAACAGGCCCGGGCCGGCGCTGCCGCCGTAGAGGATGCGCGTCGTGCCGCTGCGGTGCGACAGGGCCTCCCGCAGCCGGGTGGTGACCCCGACGACGTGCTCCGGCGGTGCCGGCTCGGTCTGCCCGATGGCCCAGTTGGGCTCGTAACCGATCGCGACCTCGGCATCGCCGGGGACGTCCTCCAGAGCCGCGAGGACCTGGCTGATGGTGGTGCGGGCAGCGTCCTCGACGTCGATGCGCACGTTCTCGCCGATGCAGATCAACGGCACCAGCCCGTTGCGCGCGGCCGCAGCGGCCTTGCGGGCGGTGACGATGTCGTCCTCGGCGAACATCCGGCGGCGCTCGGCGTGCCCGATCTCGACGAAGCGGACCCCGGCCTCGCGCAGCGCGGCGGGCGAGACTTCACCGGTCAGAGCCCCGAAGTCCTCCCAGGAGGCGTCCTGCGCCCCCACGGCCACGGGCGTGCCGCGCAGCAGGTCCACGGCCGTGGTGATGTTGAGGAAGTCGGGGATGACGAACGCGTCCACGCCGCTCGCCGCGACGTCCGGGCCGAGGGCCGCGACATCGGCGAGGTAGCTGCGCGTGCGGGCCAGCGAGAAGTACATCTTGAGGCTGACGCCGACGAGCGGGCGTGGACGGCTGGTCATGGTGCGTGGTCTCCGGTGGTGTGCGGTGGTCTCAGCAGGAGGCGACCGTATCGGCCTCGGCCGCGTCCGACGCGTCGGCGTCGGTCTCGTAGCCGCAGATGGCGTCGACCTTGGCCTTGGAGGCGCTGGCGGGGTCGAAGACGTAGCCGAGGAACTCCTTGGCCAGGCGGCGGGCGAGCTCCTTGCCGATGACGCGCTCGCCCAGGGTCAGCACCTGCGCGTCGTTGGAGAGCACCAGGCGCTCGACCGAGAAGGAGTCGTGGGCGGTGGAGGCGCGGATGCCCTTGACCTTGTTGGCGGCGATGGCCACGCCCATGCCGGTGCCGCACACGAAGATGCCGCGGTCGGCCTCGCCGGCGGCGATCTTGCGGGCTCCGGCGACGGCCACGTGCGGGTAGGCGGTGTCCTCGTCGCCGTTGATGCCGACGTCGATGACCTCCTTCACGCGCGGGTCCTTGAGCAGGTCGGCCTTGATGGCGTCCTTGTAGGACAGCCCGGCCTCGTCGGCGGCCACGACGACACGCCACTGCGGGGTCTGGGGGGTCTCGCTCACGGTGCTCTCCTCGGTCGGTGCGGGATCGGCGTCCACGGTGTTCAACAGCCGCGGCGCCCCGGTGTTCCGCCCCCTCACCCCCGCGGTGGTCCTGCGAGCGCGGGGACGGGGAGGACGGGGTGTCAGGCCTCGACGGGCTCGGTCCGGCCGTGGGCCCGGTGCAGCTGCGGGACCTTCAGGAAGCTGACCATCACGAACGCGCAGGCGTACAGCCCGACGAACGCCCACACCACGGCCACGTCGCTGCCGCCGAAGCCGTAGACCAGCGCGACGACGCCGGAGCCGAGGAACGTGGCACCGCCGGCGGCGGTGGTGTACATGGCCATCGCGGCACCCTTGTGGTCGGGTGCCAGCGCGGGCATGATCGCGCCCATCGGGACGAACCCGGCGAGCAGCATCCCGAAGATGCACCCGGCGATCACCGACAGGACGTAGCCCCAGTCGCTGCCGGCGGGCACCAGCTGCGGGACGTACCACCACAGCAGCAGGCCGCAGGCGGAGCCCACGATGCCGAACCACTTCACGGTGCGCTGCCAGCCGATCTTGTCGCCGAGGGCGCCGAAGGCGGCGTTGACGAAGATGTTCGTGGCGTACACGCAGACGGTCATGATCAGCCAGCGCGACTGGCCCCAGCCGCGCTGGTCGGCGATGACCGCCGGCAGCACGATGAACATGCCGAACTCCGGCGCCGTGTTGATGAGCCGCACGAGGAAACCCATGGCGATCTTCGGGCGGGTGAAGGTGAGCCGGAGGCCGGAGGTCAGCACCTGGCCGGTGCTCTCCCCCGCCGGGGCGATGCGGCGGCTGCCGCGCGGGTCGCGCACGCCGAACCAGGCGATGAGGAAACCGGCCACGACGAGGGCGATGGAGGCGATCATCGCACCGGTCTCACCCCCGGTGCCGCCGCCGAACACGGGGATCGCACCGACCGCGAACAGCGACCCCAGCGTGGGCAGGCCACCGGTGAAGGCGACGTAGAACCAGCCGACCGCGGCGCCGTTGCGCTCCACGGACGTGGTGATGTTCACCCACACCAGGAAGGCGAAGGCGAACAGCGGGAAGCCGAAGCCGCGCAACGTGTAGGCGACCGCGGTGAGCGCGAAGCTGTCGATCTGCAGGCCGACGAGGAAGAGGACCTCGAACACGATCCAGACCGCGAAGCCCAGTGCCATGACGCGGCGCGGCCCGACGAGGTCCGACAGCGCTCCGGAGACGTAGCTGGCGACGAGCACCGAGAGGCTGTAGGCGGTGATGATGCCCGCGACGGTGGCCTCGGGGGATCCCAGCACCTCCACCAGGTGGGGGGTGAGGAAGTTCGACTCCACGCCGTTGCCGGTCATGAAGACCAGCACGGCGAGGAATCCCCACTTCAGGACGGGCGGGATGCCGAGCCGCTCCAGGCGGCCCTCGGGAACCGTGCGGTTCGCCGTGGCGGTGCCTCCGGCGTCACCGTGCGGCGGGAGGGTGGTCACGACGTTCTCTCTTCCTCAGGACGATCAGTGGTCGGGCGGCGCGCGGGCAGGGTCCGGCGCCGGTCCCGCGGCGGGTGCCGCGGGACCGGTACCGCTACCGGGGTGGGTTCAGAGCCCGTCGGCGATGGTGCGGGTGACCAGTGCCAGGGAGATCGCACCGGCGTCGGGGTGGCCCAGGGACCGCTCGGCCAGCGGGCGCGCGCGTCCGATCTGCGGGCGCAGGTCCCTGGTGGCCTCGGCGGCC
>NZ_JBJLRI010000047.1:0-35924 GCF_050871405.1 Kineococcus esterisolvens | reverse complement strand
GGCCGGGGAAGCGGTGGCTTCCCCGGCCACCGGGGGCGTGGGCCCGGGGCGTCAGGCGGGCAGGGTGTGGGCTTCGCCCAGGGCCGTGGTGGCGCCGCGGGTGCGCAGGTTCATGACGAAGGCGAGGACCCGGGCCACGGCGGCGTACAGCTCGGCGGGGATCTCCTGGCCGACCTTGACGCTCTTGTACATGCTGCGGGCCAGCTCGACGTCCTTGACCAGGGGGACGTCGTTCTCCTTGGCGCGCTCGCGGATCTTGGCGGCGATGGCGCCGGCGCCCTTGGCGACGACCTTGGGGGCGCCGCTGCCCGGCTCGTAGCGCAGGGCGATCGCGATGTGGGTGGGGTTGACGACCACGACGTCGGCGCCGGCGACGTCGGCCATCATCCGGTTGCGGGACATGGCCATCTGCTTTGAGCGCAGCGCGCCCTTCAGGAGCGGGTCGCCCTCGGCGTTCTTGTGCTCCTGCTTGACGTCCTGCTTGCTCATCCGCAGGTTCTTCATGATCCTGCGGCGGCTCATGGCGTAGTCGGCGGCGGCGATGACGAGGCCGACGAGGATCGTCACGACGAGCATGGAGGAGATCGCCGAACCGGTCGCCGCCAGCACCGACGACAGCGGCAGCACCCCCTGGCCGACGAGCTGCGGGGCCAGGCCCTTCGCGACGACCCACAGGGCCCCGCCGATGAGCAGCGTCTTCAGCAGCGACTTGGTGCCCTCCCACAGCGCCTGCGGCCCCCAGTGCTGCTTGAGGCCGTTGACGGGGTTGAGGTGCTTGAAGTCCGGCTTGAGCTTCTTGGTGGCCGGTCGCAGGGTGCCCTGCACCCCGCCGGAGACGAGGACGGCCAGCACGGTGACGACCAGCAGGGGCGCCAGGACCCCGGGCAGGGTGCCGAAGGCGTCGCCGAGGGCGGCGAGGGCACGGCTGGGATCCGGGTCGGCGGCCACGTCGGCGACGCGGGCCAGGGCCTGGCGGCAGGCCGTGCCGGCGGCCTCGATGGTGCGGGGCACCAGCAGCGCGCCGGCGGCGGTGCACAGCCACGCGGCGACGTCCCGCGACTGCGGGATGTTGCCCTCCTTGCGCGCATCGGTGAGGCGCTTCGGAGTGGGCTTCTCGGTCTTCTCCCCGCTCACGCGCCACCTCCCACCAGGCGCACGACCGTCTCGGCCATCGTCCCGGCGGAGGTGTCCACGACAGCGGGCAGGACGGCCAGTGCGAAGCCGCCGAGCGTGAGGGTGATCAGGATCTTCAGCGGGAAGCTCATCGCGAACACGTTGAGGGCGGGGGCCACGCGCGAGAGCAGGCCCAGCCCGATGTCGGCGACGAACAGGACCGCGACCAGGGGCGCGGCGATCTGCAGGGCGGAGAGCATGAGCTGCCCGATGCCGGTGGTGAACACGGCCGCGACGGTCTGCAGGGAGATCCCGGCGTCCAGCGGCAGCACCTCGTAGGTGCGCAGGAACCCCTTGAGCACCAGCAGGTGACCACCGGAGAGCACGAGCAGGGCGATGGCGGTCCAGTTGTAGAACTTGCCGAAGACCGCGGTCTGGTTCTGGCTCAGCGGGTCGTAGGCGCTGGCCATCTGGAAGCCGCCGAAGAGGTCGATCAGGTCGCCGGCGGCCTGCACGGCGGCGAACACGAGGGCGCAGAAGGCGCCGAGGGCGGCACCGACGAGCACCTGCTGCACGACGGCGGTGGCGAGCGCGGCGGGCTCGACGGCGGGCACCTGCCCGCGCAGCCGGCCGGCCACCGGCAGGGCCAGGGCCAGGGCCAGCATGGCCTTGACGCGGCCGTTGACGGCGCGGGAGGAGAACGGCGGAGCCAGCAGCAGGAACGACACGGCGCGCACGGAGGCCAGCAGCAGCGCCAGCAGCAGGTCGATCCCGACGGTGGTGGACAGCCCCTGCACGTCTCAGCCGCCGCTGGTCAGCAGGTCGGGGATCTGCTCGTACAGCTGGCTGGTGAAGGTGGTCAGCTCGTTGAGCATCCACTTGCCGCACACCACGATCGCGATGCCGACGGCGAGCACCTTGGGCACGAAGGCGATGGTCTGCTCCTGCAGCTGGGTGACCGACTGGAACAGCGAGATGCCGAAGCCGACGGCCAGGGCGGTCAGGAGCATGGGGGCGCTGAGCTTGGCGGCGAGGACGAGAGCGGTCATCACGAGGTGGATGACGGTCACGTCGGTCATCGCGGGGCCTTCCGGTCGGTTCGGGCGTCGGGCGGGCGTCGGGCGCGTGCGGCCGGGGTGCGGGGAGCGCTCCCCCGGCCGGTGCATCGGCCGTTCGGGTGACGGGCTTGAGGGGGCCCGGGGCTGCTCAGCCGCCGTAGCTGCCGACGAGCGCCTTCACGACCAGGCCCCAGCCGTCGACCATGACGAACAGCAGGAGCTTGAACGGCAGGGAGACCGTGACGGGCGGCAGCATCATCATGCCCAGGCTCATCAGCGCCCCGGAGACGACGATGTCGATCACCAGGAACGGGATGAAGATGACGAAGCCGATGATGAACGCCGAGCGCAGCTCGGACAGCGCGAACGCCGGCACCAGGGTGGTCAGGGGCGTCTCGGCGCAGTTCGCCGGCTTCTCGCGGTTCGCGGCCTTGGTCATCAGGGCCAGCTCGTCGCCGCGGGTCTGCTTGCACATGAAGTCCTTCAGCGGCTGGGAGCCGTCGGTGAAGGCGACCGTGGTGGTCTTCTCGCCCTTGAGGTAGGGCTGGATCGCGACGTCGTTGATGGCGCCGAAGGTGGGCGCCATGATGAACATGGTCAGGAACAGCGCCAGGCCGGCCAGGACCTGGTTGGGCGGGGTCCCCATGAGGCCCAGGGCGTTGCGGGTCAGGCCGAGCACCACGAGGATCTTCGTGAAGCTGGTGGTCAGCAGCAGCAGCGCGGGCGCCACGGACAGCACCGTCAGGGCGATGACGATCGTGATCGACTGGCTGGGCTTGCCGTCGACGCCGTTGATGCCGTTCACGCCGACGGTGACCGAGCCGGCGCCGGGCGCTGCGGGGTCGACCGGGGCCTGCGGGCCGGCGGGGGCCGCGGCTGCGGGCAGCGCGGTGACGGCGGCCGGGGCCGCGGCTGCCACCGGTGCGGCGGCGAAGGCCGCAGGGGCGGCCGCGGCGGTGCTCGCGGCGCCGGTCAGGAGGCCCCCGGCGAGCAGCGCGGCGGCGGCGAACCTGCGGGGGGTCAGGGTGCTCACCGGCGGGTCGTCCTCTCTCGCAGCACGTCGACTGCCTTGGTCCAGGTGGCCGGCGACAGGGCCGAGCCGGTGATCGGGGTGGTGCGGGCCGCCGGGGCAGCGGCCGGGGCAGCGGCTGGGGCGGCGGCGTGGACGGGGGCGGTGCCGCGGGTGGGGGCGGGCAGCTGCACGACCCGCTCGCGCCCCTCGGCGCCCTCGCGCTGCTCGGCGTGCTCAGCGGGTTCGGCGGCGGGCAGCAGCTGCGCGGCGGGCGCCTCGGTCAGCAGGGTGACCTGCTGCTCGGTGACGCCGACCACGAGGGCCCGCTCCCCGATCCGCACGACGGCGACCCCGGCCTTGGCGCCGACGCCGACGCGGCTGAGGACCTCCAGGCCCGTCTGGGCCGCGCCGATCGAGCGGGACCGGCGCAGCCAGCGGGCGATGAGCCACAGCAGCCCCAGGACGGCGACCAGCGAGACGGACATCCGTCCCAGAGCTGCGAGGGCGTCCATCAGGCACCGGCCTCCGTGCCGGGGGTGACGATCTCGGTGATGCGGATGGCGTAGTCCTCGTCGACGACGACGACCTCGCCGCGGGCGATGAGCTGGCCGTTGACCAGGACGTCGGCGGGGCTGCCGGCGGCGCGGTCGAGCTCGACGACGGAGCCGGGGGTCAGCGCCAGCAGGTCCTGCACGGTCATGCTGGTGCGGCCGAGCTCGACGGTGACGTCCATCTGCACGTCGCGCAGCAGGTCCATCGTGCGGCGGGGGCCGCCGCCGGTGGTGGGGGCGCCGCCGCCCGGGGTGGCCATGACGGGCACGGCGACCTGGGGGGCGTCGGTGGAGAAGGTCAGGCCGATGAGGGCGAGGGTCTCGCCTCCGGCGCCGACGACGGCGACGGCGCCGCCCTCCAGGGCGGCGACGGCCTCGGCGGGGTCGCCCTCGACGCCGACGTCGAGCGTGCACTGCCCGAGGCTGGCGACGACGGTCTCCAGCGCGGGACGCAGCGCGTCGACCGGGTCGAGCGCGCCCTCGGGGCTCATCAGGAGGGTGTTGAGGGTCTCCTCCCCCACGATGACGGCCACGCGGCCGCTGGCGGCGCCGGCGAAGCTCGCGGAGACGGCGGTGCCCTCGTCGCCCATGTCGGGGGCGGCGGAGGCCGCGACGATCCCGGTGATCGTGCCGGGCGCGGACAGCGGCAGGACGGCCAGGGCGGCCTGGGCGGCCTCACCGAGGAGGGCCTGCAGGTCGGCGTGGGTGACGGTGCTCATCGGGAGGACTCCTCGGGGGTCGGGACGATCAGGCAGGCGAGCCGGGATCCGCGGCTGCCGGCCACGGCGGAGGCGACGACGGTGTCGGAGGCGACGACCTCGAGGGGGGCCTCTGCCGCGTGCGGCAGGCGCAGGACGTCGCCGGGCACGAGGGCGAGGATCTCGTCGGGCCGCAGGTGGGCTGCGTTGAGGCGGACCGAGACGTCGACGGGGATGTGCTCGAGGTGGTCGTCGAGGCGGTCGCGCATGAGGCGGCGGATGCGCAGCTCCTCGGGGCTGGCCACGCGCAGCTCGGCGGCGCTGAGGGCCGCCGACAGCGGGTCCAGCGGCAGGGCGAGGGTGGCGGTGCCGCCGGACTGCTCGACCTGCAGGTGGAAGGAGGCCACGATCATGACGTCGGTGGCGGCGGCGGCCTGCGCGAACTGCGGGTTCTGCTCGATGCTCGTCAGGTGGGGCTTGAGGTCCACGATCGAGGTGAGCGAGGCGGCGAGCTCGGCGAGGGTCCGCTCGACCAGGCCGCGGCACAGGACGGCCTCGATGTCGGTGAGCACGCGCTGCGGCTGGTCCCGCGCGCCGGTGCCGCCGAGCATCCGCTCGATGCAGCTGAGCATCAGCGGGGTGTCCAGGTGCAGCACGCCGGCGCCCACGAGCGGCTCGGGGTCGAACACCGTCATGATCGAGGGGGTGGCCAGCGTCGCGGCGTACTCGTCGTAGCTGTACTGCTGCACCTGGTCCAGCTCGACCTGCACGCTGGTGCGCAGCGTGGAGGACAGCAGGGTCGCCCACTGGCGGCAGAAGGTCTCGTAGGTGATCTCGAGCACGCGGGCGTGCTGGCGCGACAGCTTGGTCGGCCGCCGGAAGTCGTACGGGACGGGGACGCCGCGCCGCCGCGAGCGTCGGCCGCCTGTCCGCTCTGCGCTGGTGGAGGTCTCGGGTGCCACGCTGCACCTATCGGCACGAAGGGGCCTCACCCTTTAGCGCGCACCTGAACGGGTGACGCGGGCGCCCCGGCCGGGCGCGGGTCCGTCGGCCGGCTCGTCGCCGGATCAGCCCCGGACGAGCCCGCGGATCCCGCCACCGACCAGTGTCGCCACGTCCACCATGACGTTCGGCAGGGCCAGCCCGCCGGGGGCGGCCACGTAGCAGGTCCGCCACCGAGGGCCGAAGCCCTGCTTGAACCTCCGCAGGCCCTTGAAGTTGTAGAACTGCTCGCCGTGGGTCCACAGCAGGTGCCCGATCCGGTCCCAGTGGGAGGCGGTGGCGTCGGTCCGCAGCCCGGACAGGGGCGCCATCCCCAGGTTGAACGACGTGAAGCCGTGCTGCTTGGCCCACAGGATGCACTCGAGGAACAAGAAGGTCATCACGGTGCGGGGCGCGTCGGGCAGGCGGCGCATGAGGTCGACCTGCACCTCCCGGGCGTCCGCCCCGATCCACAGGGTCGCGAAGGCGATGATCCGCTCCTCCTGGCGCACCACGACCATCGGGAAGCGACGGACGTAGTCCTCGTCGAAGGCACCCAGGGAGAACCGCTTCTCCTTGCCGTTGCGGTGCGCGAGCCAGGCTTCGGACACCTCGCGCAGGCGGGGCAGCAGCGGCGCGACGTCCTCCGGCGCGACGAGGTCGACCGTCAGGCCCGTGCGCTGCGCCGTGTTGCGGCAGTTGCGGAGGTTCGTCCTCGCCCTGCCGGTGAGGGTGAACTCCTCGAGCGGGACGACGGCCTCCTCCCCGAGCTTGGCCAGGGTCAGCCCGCACTCGCGGTAGAGGTCGGCGTGGTCGGTGAGCACGTTGTAGAAGACGGGTCGGCCACCGTGGCGGTCGACCTCCTCGATGAAGCTCCAGACCAGTTCCCGGAACTCGGCCGGGTCGCCGACCGGGTCCCCCATCACCACCCAGCTGCGCCCCTCGACCTGGTACATGAGGAAGGCCGTGCCGGCCGGGCTGAAGCGGAAGCGCTTGTCGCCGGTGAAGGCCAGCTGCGAGGTGCAGCGCCCCGACCTGGCGACGACGTCCGTCACCCGGGCCATCTCGTCGTCGTCCGCGACCTGCGGGGCGGGGGTCGCCGGCGCGAAGGTCCGACGCCCGCCGATGAGGATGCCGACGGCGCCCGCAGCCATCGCGAGCAGGTCCGCTCCCGGCGTGTCGCCGGAGATCGACGCCGCCAGCAGGGGGGCGTCGACGCTGCCGCCGAGGTCGCTGACCTCGTGCCACCAGACCGCCGCACCGACCAGCACGGTCGCGGTGATCGGCCAGACCGGGTTCCGCGGCCGGGCGAGGAGGGGGCCGCGGTGGAACGCCGAGCGTGCCGGCACCAGGAGGACGGTGAGCACGACGCTCACGGCGGACAGCACCAGGTCGCCGTGAGCGGCGGCGATCACCGCGACGCCGATCAGGAGCGCCAGGGTGGCCGCCCAGGCGCGCTTCAGCCGCCGGTGCAGACCCCGGGCCGTGAGCAGGGCGGACAACCCGGCGAGGCTGATGGTGGCGGCCGACACGTCCAGCGCCCGGGAGCCCGGCAGGTCTCCCACCACCACCATGAACACGCCGGTCCCGGCGACGCCCAGCGCGAGGACCGAGGGCGTGAGCACGGTGGGGAGGCCCACCGGGGCCACCGCTGCGGCGCCCGGCGCGGAGGGCGCCGAGGTCCCGGCCGCAGCGGCGCGGGCCGCGCCCAGCGCCCGCACGCCCTGGCGAGCCTCGTGCACGACGAGGAGCACGGCGGCCAGCAGCAGCGGGAGCACGAAGTAGCAGAGCCGGTAGGCGACCAGCGCCACCGCGAGCCCCGCGGGCGAGGTCGTCGACCCGATCAGCACCACCAGCGCCGACTCGAAGACACCCAGCCCGCCGGGCACGTTGCTCACCAGCCCGGCGATGGTCGCGATCGAGAAGGCGACGGCGAAGGGCAGGAACGGGAGCCTGCCCTCGGCGGGCAGCAGGACGTACAGGGCCGCGGCCATGGTCAGCCACTCGAACGTCGACAGCACGACCTGGGCCACCGCCAGGGAGCGGGACGGGCGGTCGATGCGCCAGCCGCGCCAGCCCGTCGCGCGGCCCGCGCCGGCCCACGCGAGGTACGCCACCACCGCCGCCAGCAGCAGCGCCCCGACGACCTGGATCGCGGTGGCGGGCAGGTGCAGCACCTCGCCGGCACCGGTCGGGTCGTGCAGCACGCCGCCCCCGGCCAGCACCGCGGCTCCCAGCGCGAGGGTGACCGCGTTGAAGCCGACGATCCGGGTGATGGCGAACCCGGGGACCTGCCAGCTGGAGTAGACGCGGGCCCGCAGCGCCGCCCCCACCACCGCGGAGGCACCCAGGTTGTTGCCGAAGGCGGTGGCGATGAACGACGCGAGGGCGTAGCGGCGGTAGGGCAGGGGGTGCTCGACGTAGCGCAGTGCCAGCGCGTCGTAACCGGTCATCGCCGCGTAGGACACCGCGGTCGCGGCGAGGGCGGCGAGCGCGACGCCCGGGCCGAGCGTCACCAGGTCGCCACCCAGGTCCGCCCACGAGTAGTGGCGGAAGGTCCTGTGCAGCAGCGTCGCTGCTGCGGCGAGCAGCCCCGCCACGAGGAGGGGAGCGAGCAGGCGGCGCGCCGGACCGACCGAGCGACGGGACGAAGGACTCACCCGTCAGCAGTCGGCAGTCCGGCCCCCGCCCTTGAAGCGGTGGCGGGCGAGTGGCGCGGGGACGGGGGGCCGGCACCGGGGTCGGGCCGGGAGGTCGAGAGACCCACCCACCGGGCCGGCCGGGCCCGCACGTCCCGCGGGAGGACGCAGCGCGGGAGCGCGGCAGGCAGGGCCTGCCGCGCTCCCGCGCGGTGCACCGTCCCCGGGGTCCACGGTGTCGCCACCGGAGCCCGTGATCAGGTCACTGCATGACGAACTGGGTGAAGTAGATGCCCATGACTTCCTTGTGCTCGACGCCGTCGGTCTCGGTGACGTACGCCTCGATGATCTTCTCCTGCAGCTCCTCCTTGTGGTGCTGGCGCTGCTCGGCGTTGGACAGGTCGGCCATCGACAGGCCGCTGAACGAGGAGATGGTCAGGTCCAGCGCCTTGCTGCCGTCGAGCGCGGTGGAGCCGCCGTGGCTACCGCCCTCGCTGGCCACGGCCTGCAGGGCCAGGCCGATCTTGAGGTAGTGCCCGTCGGCGAGGTTCAGGCTGATGGCGTCCAGGGTCGTGACGTCACCGGGCTCCAGGTGCTCCTCGGTCTCGGCCGCGGCGGCGGTGTCGCCCTTGGTCAGCAGGAACACGCCGCCGCCGGTCCCGCCGGCCAGCAGCACCGCGCCGAGGGCGGCGACGATGATGAGCTTCTTCTTGCCGCCGGGCGCGGCCTCGGCCTTGTCGCCGTCCTTCTTGCCGGCCATGTCAGTGGCCTCCCGTCGTGGTCGTGGTGGTGTCGTGGCTGGCGGTCTCGCTGGCGGTCTCGGTGGCGGGCGTGCTCAGCTCCGCGGGCCCGTCGGTGGGGATCGTCTCGGCGACCTGCGGCAGCAGGGCCTTGACGGCCTCCGAGGAGGGTGAGGCGACGACGAGGTCGACGCGGCGGTTGCCGGCCAGGGCCCGGTCGTCGCTGTCGGGGTACAGCGGGCGGGTCTGCCCGTACCCGGTGGAGGTGAGGCGCTCGGCGGGCAGGCGGTGCACGTCGATGAACCGGGTGACCACGCTGTTGGCCCGCGAGGTGGACAGGTCCCAGTTGTCGCGGTAGCGGGTCGTGGAGCTCAGCGGCAGGGAGTTGGTGTGCCCCTGGACGACCAGGTCGTTCGGCAGGCCGCCGAGGATGGGGCCGATGGCGTCCAGGACCTGCAGGCCCACCGGCTCGACGTCGGCGCTCGCGTTGGCGAAGAACACGTTGTCGGCGACCAGGCCGACCACGAGGCCGTCGGAGGTGATGCGGTACGTCACCTGGTCCTGGTGGCCCTGGGGTGCGAGCGCGGCGTCGATCTGCTTGATGAGCCCGCGGTAGTCGGCGACCTCCGCCTGGGCGGCTGCGAGGTGGCTGGCCGACCGGGCGGTCTCCTGCGCGGTCTGCGCCTCGGCGATGATCTGCTCGGCGCTCGGCGGGGTCATCGGGTCGCCGCCGGCCATGACCTTGATGTTGACCGGGTCGGCGCCGTTGTCGACGTCGTTGACGCCCTTGTTGCCGGAGAGCACGAGGTTCGAGGAGGAGGTGCCCTCGTTGAAGCCCTCCTTGAACTGCGCGAACTTCAGCTGGTCGATCTGCGACATGGCGAACAGGACGATGAACAGCGCCATCAGGACCGTCAGCATGTCGGCGTAGGAGACCAGCCAGCGTTCGTGGTTGACGTGCTCGTCGTGCTCCTCGTGCTTGTGGCGCCGCTTGTGCGCCGAGGAGGACATCAGGCCGCCTTCTTGTCCGCCACCGCCGTGCCCGGCGGCAGCAGGCTCTGCAGCTTCTTGGCGACCGAGCGGGGGTTGGAGCCGGCCTGGATGGCGAGGATGCCCTCGACGACCAGTTCCATCTGCGCCACCTCGATGCCGGACAGGCGCATGAGGCGGCTCTGCACGGGCAGGAAGAAGAAGTTCGAGCTGGCCACGCCCCACAGGGTGGCGACGAAGGCGCCGGCGATCATCGGGCCCAGGGCCGCGGCGTCGGACAGGTTCGCGAGCACGACGACCAGCGAGATGACGGTGCCGCAGATGCCGACGGTGGGCGCGTAGCCACCCATGTCGCCGAAGATCTTCGCGGCCTGCTTGTCGGCGGCCTTCTTGGCCTGGATCTGCGCGGTCAGGATCTCGTAGAGCTCGTCGGGGTCGGTGCCGTCGATGGCGGTCTGCAGCCCGTCGCGCAGGAAGTCGTCGTCGACGGCCTTGATGGCGTCCTCGAGGGCGAGCAGGCCCTCGCGGCGGGCGCGCTCGGCCATCTTGATGAGGACCTCGACGGTCTCGCCGGGGTTGGCGACCTTGCCGAGGAGGGCCTTCTTCAGCGTGCCGATGGAGGCGAGGCCGTCCTTCATGATGCCGCCCATGAGGCCGACGCCCAGCGTGCCGACGAAGACGAGGACGAGCGGACCGGGCAGGAGGATGCTCCCGATGGTCCCACCCTCGTGGTTCTGCATCCAGAGGACGGCGGCTGTCGCGATGACGAGCCCGCCGATGGTGGCGAAGTCCATGGTCACGGCCTCCTGCGGTGCAGCGGGACCGGAGCGGGCAGGTCCCCGTCGGTGTCGCTGGTGGTGGTGTGGGTGTGGGGGTGCGCCGGCAGCTCGAGGACGTCAGCCGTCCCCGTCTCCTCCAGGGCGTGCGCGGTGGCTACCACGCGGGCCCTGAACGCCATCACGCGCTCGACGACCTCGGTCAGCGACTCGGTGACGACGAACTTGGCGCCGTCGACGAGCGTGATGACCGTGTCGGGTGTCGCGTCGACGCGCTGGACCAGGTCGGGGTTCACAGCGAACACCGACCCGTTGAGGCGAGTCACGAGGATCACGGGGGTCCGTCCTTGGGGTGGATTCGAGGCCCGTCCCTGGGCCGGTTTCACCATTACCATCGGCGTCCCGGGGCAGGATCTGAGTGGGGGTTGCCTCATGCACCCATTCGTGCTAATCCCGGCACCCGGGTGCACGCGGAGCGACCGGCCGGCAATGCGAGACGCCCTCCCGGGCCGCGCACCACGCGGCCCGGGAGGGCGTCGATCGACAGCGCTAGGAGCGTCAGCGCTTGAGGTTGACGAGGTCCTGCAGGATTTCGTCGGAGGCGGAGATGATGCGGGAGTTCGCCTGGAAACCACGCTGCGCGAGGATCAGGTTGGTGAACTCGGCGGAGAGGTCCACGTTCGACATCTCCAGGCTGCCGGCGAGGATGGCGCCGCGGCCGGCCTCACCGGCGATGCCGTAGACGGGGTCGCCGGAGTTCGTGGACACGCTGTAGAGGGAACCACCCTCCTTGACCAGGCCCGCCGAGTTGTTGAACCTCGCGATCGCGACCTGGCCCAGGGTCTGCTTGTAGCCGTTGGAGTACGAGCCGGTGATGACGCCGTCGGTACCGAACGAGTAGCTGGTCAGCGTACCGATCGGGAAGCCGTTGCCGTTGCCCTCGACGTTGCTCTTGCCGGTGGCGCCGACGTAGCCGGTCAGCTTCTCGAGGTTGATGGCGATGGGCGCGCCGGTCGGGCTGGCGGCGGGAGTCCCGGGCACGCCGGCGGCGATGGTCAACGTGTCGGGCGTCGCCGCCGCACCGTCGGCGACCGGCGGGGTCCCGTCGAAGTTGATGGGCGCCAGAGCGTTGGCGAACGTGCCGTTGGGACTGGTGTCCCAGGCCACGTTCCAGCTGTTGCCCTTCTGGTGGCCCGCCGTCACGGCGTCGGCGTCGGCGTTGGTGAAGCGAAGGTAGACGGTCGTCAGGTTGCCCTGCTCGTCGTAGGCCTTGAAGCTGCTCGTCACCTCACGGGCGGTACCGTCGACATTTGGGGTGTTGTCGAGGTTTCCGCTGATCGCGGCCTCGCTGGTCACCTTCGCGGCCATGACGGAGTCGGAAGGGATGACGAGTCGGTCGACGGTGCCGTTGGTGTTGATGTTGCCCTGGTCGTCCGGACGCCAGCCCATGACGTAGGCGCCGCTGTTGGTGACGACCGACCCCTGTGCGTCGAGGGTGAAGGAGCCGTTGCGGGTGTAGAACACCCCGTCGCCCTGCTGGACGGCGAACATGCCGTCACCGCTGAGCATCAGGTCGGTCGACTTGCCGGTGGACTGCGCCGAACCCTGCGTCATGTTCTGGGTGATGGCGTCGACGCGGACACCCAAACCGACCTGCGACGGGTTGGTGCCGCCGTTGACCTCCGTCGGAGCACCGGCGGCCTTGGTGAGCTGCGACAGCGTGTCGGCGAAGACGACGTTGGAGCTCTTGAAGCCGGAGGTGTTGACGTTGGCGATGTTGTTGCCGACGACGTCCATCATCGTCTGGTGGGAGCGCAGGCCGCTGACACCGGAGAACATGGAGCGGAGCATGTTTCAGACCTTTCGAGGGGCTGACGGGGTTCGGGAGGGGCGTGCGGGGTCAGGCGGGCGTCGACGACGAGCCGGACGAGGTGGAGCTCTCGGAGGAGCCCGTGGTGGTTTCGGCCGCCGCGGTGTCCGCGCCGCCGATGGCCGTGACCTTGGACAGCACGACCTTGGTGCCGGCGACGTCGAGCACCGGCTCACCGCCGGTCCCGCCGGCGGAGGACGTGGTGAACGACGCCGACTTCACGACACCGGAGACCGTCGTGCCGTCGGAGCCGGTGTAGGACACCGTCTGGCCGATCAGCGCGCTGGCCTGCAGCTTGTCCTGGGCGGAGAGCATCTGCGTGTAGCTCTTCGCCATGTCCTGCATCGTCTCCAGCGAGGAGAACTGCGCGGTCTGCGCGATGAACTGCGTGGAGTCGACCGGCTTCGACGGGTCCTGGTAGCGCAGCTGGGCCACCAGCAGCTTGAGGAAGGTGTCCTTGTCCTCGGCGCTCTTGTCAGCCGCCTTCGCGCTGGTGTCCGACCTGCCCGCGTTCTTCGCCGCTTCCGTCTGCGTGAGCGCGTCGGAGTTGGCGACGAGGGACGCGTACGGGTTCGACCCGCTGGCCGCATCGATGGTCATGCTCTTCCTTCGGTCGTTCGGTCGGCGGTCTGTAGCCCGTCCGGGCGGTTCACGAGGTCCCCGGGTGCAGGCCCCGGGCGCACGCGGTCAGACGCGCAGGTCCAGCCGTCCCTCGGCCGCGGCCGCAGCGGCCTGGCGGACCGAGCGGGGCTCGTCGGCGCCGAACAGGGTGCCGCGGCGCCCCGGGTCGCCGGAGCCGGAGCCGGACTGCTGCCCGGCACCGGAGCGGTGGCCGCCCTGGCCGCCGGACTGCGACTCGCTCCCCTGGCGCTGCTGCGCGGCGCCGGAGTCGGCGCGCACCTCGACGGTGGTGGACGTGAACGAGGTCCCGGCCAGCTCGCGCTGGAGGTCGCCGACCGCCTGGCGCAGTGCGTGGCGCGCCGCGTCGGAGGCACCCGTGAGTTGCACGCTCAAGGTGCCGTCGAGGACCTCGGCGGTGACCTGCACCGGGCCCAGGCCCAGCGGGTTCACCTCCACCGACATGCGGTGCACGGCGTCGGTGGCGGCGGGCAACTGCTCCAGGCGGGCGCTGAGCCCGTGGGCGAAGGCGGCCGGGTTCGTCAGCGGGAGCGGGACGGGCGGCGTGGAGGTGGGCGCCACGACCGGTGCACCGGCCGTGGCGGCCGTGACGGTGGCCGGCGCGCCGACCACCGCCCCCGGCACGGCGGTGACGTCCTGCGCCGCAGGGGCAGCGCCGGGCACGGCTGCCGCGGTGGGCTGCGGCACGACGGGACTGGCCGCCAGGACCACCGGCTGCGGCGCGGTCGCCGTGGACGGCGCCGCCGCGGCCTCCGGGCGCGGCGCGGTCAGCGGGCTGCCCGGCTGCGCGCCGGGCTGACCACCGGGCTGGCCACCCGGCTGTCCCCCGGGCTGGCCGGCGCCGCCACCCGCAGCGCCCTGACCGGCCGCGGCCGGAGCGGGCACCGCGAGCGCCGGGGCACCCGCCGCCTGGGCACCGGCGCCGGCCACCTCGCCGGTGGGCGGAGCGGTCGGCGGTGAGCTGGCGCCCTGCCCGTTGAGGGCGGCGGGACGCAGCGCGGCGGTCGCCAGGACCACGGCGCCGGCGGGGACAGGAGGAGCGTCAGCAGCGGGAGCGGTGGTCCTGGCCGCAGCGGGGCCCGCCGCGAGGGCGGGTGCCGTGGCCCGGGCCGGGGCGGCCGCGGTGGGCGCCGGCGCAGCGGCGGCCGTCCCGGCGGGCGCGGTGGTCGCGGGCGCGGTGGTGGCAGCGGTGGCCGGGGTGCCCGCGGGTGCGGGCTCCGCCGGGACGACCTGCGGCGGGACGCTGCCCGCGGCGCCGGCCTGGACGGGCACGCCTCCGGCCGGCACCGCACCCGGCACCGCACCCGGCACCGCACCCGTGCTGGCGGCAGCGTCCCCGGCGGCCGGGGTCGCAGCGGTCCGCCCAGCGGTGGGTGGTACCGGGGCTGCGGCGGGTGCGACCAGGCCGAGCAGCGCCGGGTCGGCGACGACGTGCTGGTTCGGCGCTCCGGTCTGCCCCGGCGTGGTGGCGCTGCCGACGGCAGTGGCGCCGTCGGCGTCCACGACGTCCTTCGCGGTCGCCTCGGTCGCCTCGGTCGCCTCAGTCGCCTCAGCGGCACCAGGGGTCCCGGTGGTGCCGCGCCGCCCCTCGACGGCTTCCGCGCGCCGGCGCTCGTCCGGGCGTCGCAGCGCGTCGGGGCGGTGGTGCTCGCGGCGCAGCGGCTCGGCGGGCCGGTCGGCCGCACGGTCGGCAGGCCGCTCGGTGGTGCGCTCGGGCGCGCCGTGGGCGGAGCGGTCCCGCTCGGTGGCGCGGCGCTCGAGCGCGTCGGCGGAGCGCTGGTCGAGGTCGTCGACGGCGCGGCCGAAGGAGCGGGCGAACTGCGCCCCGCCGTCGGTGCTGCCGCGGCGGTCCTCGCGCGCCGGCACGGGGGCTGCCCCGGTCAGCGTGGAGATGGTCTGCGTGCTCACGCGGCGCTCCCGGTGCTCTGGAGGGTTCCCATGATCTTCTTGACGTAGTTCTGGGTCTCGGTGAACGGCGGGATGCCGCCGTACTTGCGCACGTTGCCGGGGCCGGCGTTGTAGGCGGCCAGGGCCTTCTCGAGCGACCCGAAGGTCTTCAGGTGCGAGGCGAGGAGCCTGCCGGCGCCGTCGATGGCCTGCATCGGGTCGGTCGGGTCGATGCCGACGTCGCGGGCGGTGCCGGGCATGAACTGCATCAGCCCGATGGCACCGGCGGGGCTCTTGGCGTTCGGGTTGTAACCGGACTCCTGCTTGGCGACGGCGGACAGCAGCCCGGCGGGCAGGCCGTACCTGCCCTCGGCGGCGGTGAAGGCCGCGTCGTAGGGCGCGGACTTCGCCGAGGTGGCCGTCAGCGAGGCGGGGCGCACGTAGCCGGTGCCGGTGGTGTCCGCGGCTCCGGTCGCGCCGGTGAGCAGGGCGGCGGCGGCCAGGCCGGCGGCGGCGGTGGTCGCGGCGGTGGTGCCCAGCCGGCGGATCGTCATGGGGGTTTCCCAGACCTTGGAGATCTTCACGACGTCGCCCGCCTTCGGGGCGTGCAGCATCTGCCCGTTCCCGACGTAGATTCCGATGTGGGAGCCGCCCTCGAGGACGACGAGGTCGCCGGCCTTCGCCTGGGCGAGACTGGGCACCTCGGTGCCGACCTTCGCCTGCTGGGCGGCGGTGCGCGGCAGCGAGACGCCGATCTGCTTGCCGGCGTACTGGATGAGCCCGGAGCAGTCGAACCCCGCGGGGGTGGTGCCACCCCACTGGTAGGGGACGCCGGTGTGCTTCTTCGCCACCGCGAGCAGCTGCTCCCCCGTGGTGCCGGAGGCGCCACCGGTGCCCGTGGTGGACCCGGTGCCCGTCGTCGGGGTGGTGCCGACGGGGTTCCAGGCGGCGTTGACGCTGCGGGTGCCGCGGGAGACGGCGCCGCTGCCGGCGAGCACGTCGGCGAAGCCCGTTCCGGTGGCCGTCGCGGTGGCCGCGGACGCGGTCTGCAGCGACCGGACCTGGCCGCCCGACAGTGCGGACACGGCGGCGATGCGGGACTCGATGTCGGCGATGCGGGACTGCACCTCGGCGATTCCGCTCACGGGGTCCCTCCTTCCAGTTCGGCGCGGCGGCGGGCGCGGGCTGCGAACTCCGCGACGGTCCGGTCGTCCAGGGCGCGCTGGTCGGCGGCCAGGGCCGCCTTCTCCTGCGCGAGCTCGTGGCGTTCGACGACGCGTTCCAGGGACCGCTCGGCGCGGCGGGCGCGGGCCCACGCCGCCTGCTTGGCGGTCAGGTCCGACTCCAGCCGCTGCGTGAGGGCGCGGGCGGAGTCCAGGTCGGAGACGAGGGCGGCGCGCCGGGCCACGGCCGCCGTCCAGGCCGCCATCGTCTCGTCGCTCAGGTGGGCGTCGCCGAGGTCGCGGCGCACGCGGGCGGCGCGCTGCTGCTCGCGCCACAGGACGGCGTTGGCGGCGGCGAGCTCGGCCTTGGCCCCCTCCTGCTGGGCGCGCCGCAGCTTCAGCAACGCGAGGATCGCCCTGGCGCTCACCGCGCACCTCCCAGCCCGGCGACCAGCTGCGCCAGGCGCGCCCACGCCTCGGGGGCGGGGGTGATGTCGTGGATGTCCTGGCGCAGGAACTCGTTGATCGCGGGCAGGCCGGCGACGGCCGCGTCCACCTCGGGGTTGGCGCCGGGCTGGTAGGCGCCGACGTCGATGAGTTCCTTGGCGTCGCGGTGCGCGGCCAGCACGCGGCGCAGCGTCGTCGCCTGGGCACGCTGCTCGGGCGTGGTGACGCGGCCGGCGACGCGGGAGACGGACTCCAGCACGTCGATGGTCGGGAAGTGCCCGGCGGTGGCGAGCCTGCGGTCCAGCACGACGTGACCGTCGAGGATGGAGCGGGCGGCGTCGGCGATCGGCTCGTTGTGGTCGTCGCCGTCGACCAGCACCGTGTAGATGCCGGTGATGGAGCCGACCACGCCGGGACCTGCGCGCTCCAGCAGCCGCGGCAGCAGCGCGAAGACGCTCGGCGGGTAGCCGCGCGTGGCGGGCGGCTCGCCCACCGACAGGCCCACCTCGCGCTGGGCCATCGCGGTGCGCGACAGCGAGTCCATCATCAGCACGCAGTCGGCACCGGCGTCGCGGAAGGACTCCGCGATCGCGGTGGCGGTGAACGCGGCGCGCAGGCGCACCACGGGAGCCTCGTCGGAGGTGGAGACCACGACGACGGAACGTGCCAGCCCCTCCGGGCCCAGGTCGTCCTCGAGGAACTCGCGGACCTCCCGGCCGCGCTCGCCGACGAGGGCGAGCACGGACACGTCGGCGGAGGTGCCGCGGGCGATCATCGACAGCAGCGAGGACTTGCCGACGCCGGAGCCGGCGAAGATCCCGAAGCGCTGCCCGCGACCGGCGGGCACGAGGGTGTCCAGGGCCCGCACACCCAGCCCGAGGGGCTGGTCCACGCGCTGGCGGGACAGCGCGGGCGGCGGGGCGGCGTGCAGGGGGGTGCGCGGTGCGGCGTGCAGGGGCCCGCCGCCGTCCAGCGGGTTGCCCAGGGCGTCGACGACGCGGCCCAGCAGCGCGGCACCCACCGGGACGGTGGGTGCGCGGCGGGTCGCGACGGCGGGCGCGCCGGTCCCCAGGCCCGTCAGGTGGCCCAGCGGCAGGCAGCGCAGGCGGCCGGCCTCGGCGGCCACGACCTCGGCGGGCACGGCCGTGCGGCCCTCGCCGAGCACGACGGTCTCACCGACGGCCGCCTCCAGCCCGGAGACCTCCACCGACAGCCCGACGATGGAGGTGACCCGGCCCCGGACGAGGGGCCGGGCCGCCTCGGCGGCGCGCTGCAGCTGCGGACGCAGCAGCTGGCGCACGCCGTCGGCGAGCGCCGAGGAGACGAGCGGGGCGCTCACGCGCGCAGCCCGGTCACCTCGGCGCCCCCGGCGCCCCCGGCGGCCGGAGCACCGGCCGGCCCGTCGGGCGAGACCAGGGCCTCGAGGGCGCGCGCGACGCTGGCGCGCAGGCCTGCGTCCACGTCGGTGTCGCCCTGTCGGGCGATCGCGTCACCCGGGGAGACGGCGGGGTCGGGCAGGAAGGTCACGCGTCCTGCATCGGCGGCGGGGGCGGTGCCCTTGAGCTGGTCCCCCAGCGGGTCGCCACCCGTGCGGCCGTCACCCGTCAGGGCGGCGAGGTCGTCGGGGTGGACGCGGACGGTGACGGGTCGTTCGTCGTCCAGGGGCCGCAGGGCGCGGCGCACGGCGTCGTGGACCGGGGAGGCCGTGAGGGAGACCTCGCGGTCCAGGACGGCGCCGGCCAGCTCGAGGGCGAGCTCGAGCACCGTGTCGGCCAGGGCCGCCACGGTGGGCAGGCGCTCGGCGCTCAGGGCGTCGGCGGCCCCGCGCACGGCGGACTCGGCGCGCGCGAGGGCGGCGGCCTGCTGCGCCGCGAGGGCGCGCGCGGCGTCCTGGGCCGCCTGGCGGGCGGCCAGGCGGTCGGCGGCCGCCTCCTCGGCGGCCTGGCGCATGCCGGCCGCCCAGCCGGCCGCCCAGCCGGCGGTCCGGGCCGCTTCGCGCTCGGCGCGCAGGGCCTCGGTGTCCGCCGCGTTGCGCGGCAGCTGGATGCCGGTGAACTCGCGCGGCTGCGACGCGCCGCCACCGCCGGGGGCGGTGACGAACGCGCGCGGGGTGGGCGCCGGGGAGGTGTCGGCCGGGCGGAAGACCCGGGGACCGCGTGCGGGCGCCTCAGGCCACGAAGTCATCGTCACCGCCGCGCGTCAGCACGATCTGGCCGGACTCCTCCAGCTGGCGGATGACCTGCACGACCTTCTGCTGGGACTCCTCCACCGCGGACATGCGGACGGGCCCGAGCATCTCGATCTCGTCGAGGAGGTTCTCGCGGGCGCGCTCGGAGACGTTGCGCAGGATCTTGTCGCGCACGGCGTCCCTGACGCCCTTGAGGGCGGTGGCCAGGTCGGCCGTCTCGACACCGCGCAGGACGAGCTGGATCGCGCGGTCGTCGAGGGTCGTGATGTCCTCGAAGACGAACATGAGCGCGCGGATCTCCTCCGCCAGGGGGGCGTCCTTGGCGGCCAGGCCCTCGAGGATGCTGCGCTCGGTGCCGCGGTCGGCGCGGTTGATGATGTCGACCAGGGGCTGCACACCGCCGACGGCGGTGTTCTGCTTGGCCTGCAGCACCGTGGAGGTGCGGCGCTGGACGACGTCCTCGATGAGGCGCACGTACTCGGTGCTGGTGGCCTCCATGGTGGCGATGCGGTAGGCGATGTCGGCCTGCATGTCGGGGCTGAGCCCGCCCAGGATCATGGAGGACTGGTCGGGGCGCAGGTGCGCCACGACCAGGGCGATGGTCTGGGGGTGCTCACCGGTGAGGAAGGTGAGGATCTGCTGCGGGTCCGCCTGGTGCAGGAACTGGAACGGCTGCACGACCTGGGACTCGGCGACGCGGCCGAGGACCTCGGCCGCGCCGTCGACGCCGAGGGCGCCCTCCAGCAGGGCCTGGGCGAAGTCCATGCCGCCGGCGCCGCCGCGCAGCGGGGCGGCGATCATGTCGTGGAACTCCTCGAGCACCACCCCGGCGACCTCCGCGGAGACCGAGCGCAGCCGCAGGATCTCGGCGGTCAGCTCCTCGATCTCCGCCGGGCGCATGTGGGAGAGCACCTTGGCGGCGTTCTCCTGACCGACCTGCACGAGCAGGACGGCGGCCTTCTGCGCCCCGGTCAGGGGCGCGACCTCGAGCTCGGTGGACGTCACGGGTCAGGACCTCCGATCGGCGAGCCAGCCGCGGAGCAGTTCCGCGACTTCCTCGGGCTGGCGGGAGACGAGTTCGACGACCTCGGTGCGGCGGGCCGCCGCGGCCTCCAGGGCCGGGTCGACCGGTGCTGCTTCGAGCGCCACTGGACGCTCGGCAGGGGCGTCGAGCTCCTTGAGCCCGCCGTCGCCGGTGATGTCGCCCAGCGCGATGGGTGCGACGTCCAGGACGTCCACGGTCTCCACCTTGCGGCGGCGGAAGGCCACCAGGACCACGATCAGCATGATGAGGACCAGCAGGGCCAGGGCGGCGGTCTTGGCGTAACCGATGAGGGTGGCCCGCTCCTGCTCCGCCTGGGCGGCGGCGAGGGCCTCGGCGGCGGCGTCGGCGGCGGCGGTGTCGAAGGCGATCTTCTGGACCGTGACGGTGTCCCCGCGGGCGGGGTCCAGGCCGGCGGCCTGCGTCACGAGCTGGGTGATCGCGTTGACGTCGGCGGCGCCGGCGGCGCCCGCGTCGATGACGACGGCGACGGACTGGCGGTCGACCTTGCCGGGCGCCTGCTTGGTCGTCGTCTCGATGCGGTTGATCGAGTTGTTGAGCGTCTCGGAGCGCTTCTCGTACGCGCTGGCGCCCTGCTCACCGGCGGGGACCTGGATGTTGTCCGGGCCCAGGACACCGGCGGCGACGCCGCCGGCGCCGGTGTAGGTCTCGGTGTCGGTGCTGCTGACGAGCGGGTCGACCTCCTCCGGCTGCTCGTACACCAGGGAGTTCGAGGTGGTGTCGTCGAAGTTCAGTGTCGCGTTGACGGTGGCCTTGACGTTGCCCTGGCCGAGGACGCCCTCCAGCATCTGCTGCAGGTTGGCGCTCTGGGCGGCGTTGTAGTCGGTGGTCTTCTCCTGCTGGGCGGAGCTGCCGGAGTCCTCGCCGGACAGGGTTCGGCCCTTGTCGTCGACGACGGAGACGTTCTCGGGGTCCATGCCCTCCACGCCGCCGGCGACGAGGTTGATCACGGAGGTGACCTGGTCGTTGGACAGCTGCTCGCCGGGCTTGAGCTTGACCAGGACCGAGGCGGTGGTGGGGGCCTGGTCGTCGAGGAAGACGTCCTTCTTCGGGATGGCCAGGTTCACGACGGCGGAGCTGACGCCGTCGATGGACTGGATCGTCTGCTCCAGCTCGTTGGACAGGTCCTGCTGGTACGCCTTCTGCTGCACGAACTCCGAGGTGGTGACCCCGGACTGCTCCAGCAGGGAGTACCCGGACTCGGTGTCCGCCGGCAGGCCCTCGCCGGACATGGCCAGGCGCTCGTCGTAGACGAGCTCCTGCGGCACCATGATCGTGGTGCCGCTGTCGGCGAGCTCGTAGCTGACGCCGTCGGCCTTGAGCTTCTCCACGATGGCCGAGGCGTCGCTCCCCGACAGGTTCGAGAACAGCGGCGCGTACGTCGGCGTGGCCGCCCAGCGGGAGAACGCCAGTCCGCCGGCGACCAGGGCGACCAGCACCGCGATGACGACGGCCTTCTGGCCGGCGGAGAAGGTCTTGAAACCCTCCCCGAAGCGCTTGGCACCGTCGACGATCGCCGCGGGCCCCTTGCTCTTCGCCATCAGATCTGCATCCTCATGATCTCGTTGAACGCCTCGACGGCCTTGTCACGGACCGCCACGGTCAGCTGGGTGGCCAACTGCGCCTCGCTGCTGGCGATCATGTAGTCGTGCACGTTGGTCAGGTCGCCGGTGGCGGCCCGCACAGCCAGGTCATCGGCGTTCGACTGGACGGCCTGGAGCTTGTCCAGGCCACCGGCGAGCAGGGACTCGAAGTCGGTGCCGGAGGCGTCGCCCACCGCGCCCGTGCCCGTGGTGCCGGTGACACCGGCGAGGTTGGCGATGCCCGTGGTGCCCACGACCGCCTGGTCGCCGACGGTGACCCCGCGCGTCATCTGCGCGTTGTCCGTGTTCTCGAGCCCCTGGCCCCAGCCGACGGCCTGGGTGCCCAGCGCGCCGGAGACGCCGCCGACGGAACCGATCGTCTCGATGCTCACGTCGCTCACGCCTTCCCGAGCTGCAGGGCCGCCTGGTAGGCGTCCTTGGCGCTGGTGACGGTCTGCAGGTTCGCCTGGTAGGCGCGCTGGGCCATGATCAGGCTGGTCATCTGCGTGCTCATGTCGATGTCGGGGTACTTGACGTACCCGTCGGCGTCGGCCAGCGGGTGGTCCGGCTCGTGCACCATGCGCCCCTCGGGGCTGCCGGTGAGGATCCCGGCGACCTGGGTGCCCTTGCCGTCACCGGCCTCGGTGGCCACGACGTAGCGAGCGGCGAAGGCGTCCTCGTCGGTGCGCTTGACCGTGTTGATGTTGGCGAGGTTGTCGCTGACGGCGTCCATCCACTTGCGGTTCACCGTGACGCCGGTGCCGGCGATGCCGATCGCGTCGAAGATGCTCATGTCTCGGGGCTCCGGGTCAGGTGGCAGGGGCGGGGCGGCGGTGCGGGCGCGTCATCAGGCCCGGCCCATGGCGGTGCGCAGCAGGGTGTACTTGGAGTTCAGGGCCGACAGCGCCGTCTGGTAGCTCAGGCCCGTGGAGATGTTGGAGATCGTCTCCTGGTCGAGGTTGACGTTGTTGCCGTCCTCGCGGGTCGGTTCCAGGGACTTGGCCGTGGTGATGCCGGAGGTGGCGGCGGCGCGGGCGTCACCGGTGGAGACGGCCCGCGACAGGGAGGCCTCGAAGGAGACCTTGTTGGCGGTGTAGCCGGGGGTGTTGATGTTGGCGATGTTGTCGGCGATGGCCCGCTGACGCGCCTGCAGACCGTCCAGCGCTGTGTGCAGCGCGACACTGGTGAGATCGGGCACGGGGCAACCCTCCGACGGGCCCCGGCGGCACACCTGCCGCCCGGGGGCGTTGAACTCGTAAGCGGCCGTCCTGGCCTGGTTGTCGGTGCTTCCTGCACCCGAGCACTCAATCGGCCCCGCCGGGGACCGGCTTGAGCGCGCGGACCCCGCACGGGCCGATTCCAGCGCCGTTCGGCGGCGGTGCCACCCGTTCGGCCCAGCGTGGCGCCGGGCGCTCACCGACGGTGCGTGCCGGCGGCCACGGCCGGGCGCTGCGGCTGCACCTCGCCGTCCCCTCCCAGCGGCTGCTCCACCCGGCCCGGCACCGGCGCCCCGGCCGTCGGCGCGGTCCCGCCCACGGTCCGGGCGCCGCCGTCGTCACCGCGCGTGCACGCCGGCACCCGGGCCGGGCACCCGGTCGGCGCAGAGCGCGAGCGCCGCGTGACTCAAGGCGCGCGCCCGGTGCGTCGAGAACAGGGCAGCGATCGCACCCGCCGCCCCGTGCGGCGAGCGCCGACCGGCACCCGTCAGCCACTCCTGAGGCAGGACATGACGCTCACCGACGACCGGACGACACCGGGCAGCGACCCCACCGCGCCCCCCACCACCGGAGCCACCCCCGGAGCCGGCCCCGACGCCACCGCCGAGGCCGCTCCCGAGGCGGCCGCCGAGGCCACCGCCGAGGCGGGGGGGCAGCGCGCCGCGCACCCCCTGGACGAGGACCTGCTGCAGCTGGCCGGGGACGTCTCCGCGCTGGCGGCCGGGGAGACGCAGGAGCACCGCGCCGGCACGCTGCGCGCCCTGGAGCGGGCGCTGCGCGAGCAGGACGACCTGGGCCGGTGGGCGGACTGCGACCTGTTCGCCGTCCTGGACGTCGACGGCCCCCGGCCGCCGGTGCAGGAGCGGCGCAGCCTGCTGCGCTCCGGCGCGCTGCGCACCGTGCTCGTGTTCGCGCCCGTCATGGTGACGTGGGCGGGTCTGCTGTTCGCCGGGCGCGCCTACGGGCAGATGACGGCCGCGGGCGACGCGGTGGAGGGCCTGTCCTTCCTGCAGCTGTGGCTGGACGGGTTCGGCGGGCGCACCTTCTTCTCCCTGGACCGCGTCGCCGAGCTGGCCGTGGCGCTGATCACCGCGGCGATCGCGGTGAGCGTGGCGACCGACCGCCGCCACCGCGCCGACGACGAGGCCGGGGTCGCCGCGGACGCCGCGCGCCGGCACGCCCTGCGCGCGCTCGCCTCGCGGACCACGCTGGCGCTGGCTCCGCACCGCAGCAACGCCGCCGAGCAGCTGGGGGCGCACTTCGAGCGGGGCCTGACGGAGCTGGGGCGCCTGGTCGCCGAGACCATCCGCCTGCACGCCGACACCAGCACCCTGGTGGGCCACGTGCGCTCCGCCAGCTCCACCGCGATCGAGGCGGCGAACGCCGCGAGCACCGGCGGTGAGCAGGTCGCGGTGGCCGCGACCCGCCTGGAAGCCGCGGTGGCCGAGGCGATGGGCACGCACGCCGAGCAGATCGCCGCGGACCGGGCCCAGCACACCGCCACCCTGCGCGAGTCCACCGACCGCCTGGAGCGCTCGCTGGGCCAGCTGGAGAAGGCCAGCGCCGACGCGCTGCGCGAGAGCTTCGAGAGCCGCGACCGGGTGCTGGGCGCCGTGGAGGGCGTCAGCACCTCGGTGACGCTGCTGTCCACCGAGACGCGCGCGGCGATGGCCGACCTGGCCGCGTCGGCGCGCGACATGAGCAAGCACAGCGCCGACTTCGGCGAGCAGGTCACCGGCCACCTGCAGTCGCTGAGCACCACGGCCCGCGAGTCGGTGGAGAAGATCTCCACCGCGTCCGCGGAGGTCACCACCGAGCTGACCCGCACGGCCGCCGCCCACGTGGAGCGGCTGCAGAGCACGGTGCTGGAATCCATCGAGAAGGTCACCGCGGTGACCGGCGACGCGTTCAGCGAGCACGTGGCGTCCTCCGCGGCGCAGGCGGCGCGCACCATGGAGACGCTGCGCGCCGACGTGCAGCGCACCTCCGAGGCCGCCGAGCACGCCCTGGGCGCGGCGGTGCGCGGCCTGGACGACGCCGCCGGGGAGCAGCAGCGCCGGCTGCGCCACGACGAGCGGATGGCGGCGCTGCTGGAGGCGCAGAACGCGGTGCTGGACACCTGGCGCGGTGTGGAGGCCCGCCTGGAGGCGGCCGCGCGCGACATGCGCGGGGTGCCCAGCTGGCTGGAGGCCGTGCAGCACGAGCACGCCGACGCCACCGGCCGTGCCCTGGCCAGCCTGGGCGCCGCCCTGGAGGACGCGGTCTCGGCGAACGTGCGCGAGACGCTGGCGATGGCCCAGGACGACCACGTGCGGCAGGTGAACCGCGCCTACCGCGACGCCAGCCGCATGATGCAGGAGGAGCTGACGAGCAGCGTCGGTGCGCTGCTGGAGGCGGTGCCGCAGCAGGCCGCGTCCCAGGCCGCGCAGCGGGCGGCGCGCGAGGCGGCCCGCGAGGCCGCCTCCCACGCCGCGCACGAGGCCGCGCAGCAGGCGGTCCAGCACGCGGTGGCGCAGGTCGAGCGCCAGGTCGAGCGCCAGGTCGAGAAGCACGTCGAGAAGCACGTCGAGAAGCAGGTGGGGAAGCAGGCCGAGCGCACCGCGGAGCGGGCGAGCCGGGCGGTCCGCCCGCCGGTGCGCCCGGCCGCGCCGCCGGTCGCGGCCCCCGCGCCGCAGCCGGTCGCGACCCGCGGCCCGGCGGGCCGGGTCACCGCCGGCCGGGTCGCCGCAGCCGCACCGTCCGTCCCCCCGGTCACGGGGCTCACGCCGGTGCCGGCGGCTCAGCGCCGTGTGGCCGAGCGGTACGCCGCCATCGGCTACCCCTCGGACGGCTACCCCTCGGAGCAGCGGTACGCGGCGGGGACGCGCCCCGCCCGCGCCGCCGAGCGCGTGCAGCCCGTGCGCGGTGAGGGCTCCGAGCCGCAGGAGGAGTTCGTGGCCGCGCCCGCCCGCACGCTCCCGTCGGCCGCCCGCCGCTACCAGGGGACGTCCTCGTGAAGCGCGCCCGCAGCACCTCGCACTCCTTCGCGGGGTGGGTGTTCGCCGACGCGCTGCTGGCCATGACGATCATCGGCCTGGCCGCCGGTGGGGCGGTGCACGCCGGGGCGCCGGAACCGGCGCCCGTGGTGGTGGCCAGCCCCGAGCCGACGCCGGCCCCGACGCCCACCGAGACCGCTCCCCCGGCTCCCCCCGCTCCCCCGGCCCCGCCGGCCGACGGGGTGGCGCAGGCGCCGGTGGTGCTGGAGCTGCCGCTGCGGGACGCCTCGGACGAGGCGGTCCGGGCGGCCGTGGCCGGCGCGGTCGGCGACCTGGCGGCGCAGGGTCGCCGGGCGGCGTTCGTGCTGACGTTCGGCACGGCCTCGACGCCGGGGGCCGGCACCGCGCTGGCGCGCCGGGTCAACGCCCAGCTGGACGCGGCCGCCGGGCCGGTCTTCGCGGGCTCGGCCAAGCGCGACTTCTGGCGCGCGGTCAACGCCTCCTCCCCGGAGGCCGGCGTGGTGCGCCTGGAGGTGTACCTCCTGCAGCAGTGACCCCGGCCGTCCCCTCCCTCCCGACCCGCCGTGGTCCCGCACGCGTGAACGCCCAGCCGTGCGGGGGCACGGCGGGTCGGGTGCGTCCGGGCCCTGCGCGGGCACGTCCGGGAGCGCGGGGCCGCGGCGGTCGGGGCGTTCAGCCGGTCAGGGCGCGCCAGCTGGCGGACAGCCAGGGCACCGCGATCGCCAGGGTCGGCACGCCGAGCACGCACACCGCGGCGGTGTAGGCGGTCAGGGCCAGGCGGCGGTGCGGCGGGCGGCGGTCCTCGCCGTCGCAGCGCTCCTCGGCCAGGCGGCGCACGCGGGTGACCGCGTCGGCGCCCACCTGCAGCTCCCCCTGCCCGCCGGCGCCCTGGCCGGGGGCGGAGGCCAGCTGCACCAGGGCCCGCGCCAGGGGCAGCGAGCCGGTGCGCCGGCGGGCGGAGTCGTCGGCGAGCATCTCCACGAGCAGGCGCACGGTGTCCAGCGCGGCGCGCGAGGAGACCACCCGGGGGAAGGCGGCGTGCAGGACGGTGAAGGCCTCCAGCACCAGGTCGTGACGGGCGCGCAGGTGCGCCTGCTCGTGGGCGAGGACGGCGCTGACCTCCTGCGGGCTGAGCTCGCGCAGGACGGCGTCGCTGATGACGACGCGGTTGCCGCCGACGCCGGGCACGCAGTAGGCCACGCGCGCGGGGCCGGTGAGCACCCGCAGCACGCGTGCACCGGCCTCGCCCAGCAGCGCCCGGTCGACGGCGGTGGCGGCGTCGCGGTGGTGCAGCAGGTCGACCATCTCGCGGTGGTGGCGCCGGCGGCGCCGGGTGCGCACGGCGACGAGGGCGGCCACGGCCCAGAAGCGCACGGTGACGACGGCGACGAGGGTGGAGCCGAGCCCGATGAGGGTGGTCTGCGCGAGGCCGTGGCGGGCCAGGAAGGGCAGGCCGGGCTGCTCGGTGAACAGCATCGTCAGCGACGACAGGCCGGCGCCGAGGGTGGCCAGGACCGCCGCCAGCGCGACGGACTGCCACAGCACGAGCGCGGCGCGCGGCACCTGCCAGGTCCAGCGGGCGCGGGCGAGCAGCGCGGGCACGGGCCCGGCCAGCAGCACGGCCAGCGCCGCGAACCAGAAGGCGGTCACCGCCGGCTCACCGGCCGTCGCCGGGTGCCCGTGCGGGGCGCCGGCTCACGGTGCGGGGGCGGTCTCTCCCCCGCGCGGCGCCGCCCCCTGGGACAGCGCGTCGAGCGCCTCGCGCAGGGCCGCCGCTTCGGCCGGGGAGACACCGCCGACGAAGTGGACCAGGGCGGCCTGGCGCGTGTCCACGGCGTCGACACCCCCGAGGGCGTCGAGCATGAGACCGGCGACCATCTGCTCGCGGGTGGCGACGGGGCTGTAGCGGAAGGCGCGACCTTCGCGCTCCTGGCGCACGACGCCCTTCTTGGCGAGGCGGTCCAGCACGGTCATGACGGTGGTGTAGGCGATCTTGCGGTGGGCCGCCAGCTGCTCGTGGACCTCGCGCACCGTCAGGGGGGTGCCGGCCGCCCACAACCGGTCCATGACGTCGCGTTCGAGCTCACCCAGTGCCACCCCGTCATGGTAGCGAAGCGGTGTGACGAACGCGACCCGTCGTACTACCACCTGTCGTAGCGGATCGGGTCCGGCGGGCCTATCCTGGACACATCTACGACACCACGTAGTTGACGGTTCGCCGCGGCGGGCCGCCCCCTCCGAGACCGCCGAGGCACCCGCGTGGACACCGAGCTCCTGACCCGGCTGCAGTTCGCCGTCACGACGCTCTACCACTACCTGTTCGTCCCGCTGTCGATCAGCCTGTCGCTGTTCGCCGCCCTCCTGCAGACCGCCTCCGCGGTGCTGGCGCGGCGCGGTGACCCCCGCTCGGGCACCTTCGCCCGCCTGGCCCTGCTGACCGGCAAGCTGCTCATGGTCACCTTCGCCGTCGGCGTGGTCACCGGCCTGGTGCAGGAGTTCCAGTTCGGGCTGTCCTGGAGCGAGTTCGCCCGCTTCTACGGCGACGTGTTCGGGCCCACCCTGGCCGTGGAGGGCATGCTCGCCTTCTTCCTCGAGGCCACCTTCCTGGGCCTGTGGTGGTTCGGCCGCGACCGCCTGCCCGGCGCCGTCCACCTGGCCACGATCTGGGTCGTGGCGGTCGGCACGACGATCTCCGCGTTCGTCATCCTCGCCGCGAACTCCTTCATGCAGAACCCCGTGGCCTACACCGTCGACGAGACCACCGGCCGCGCCCGCCTGGGCAGCTTCCGCGAGCTGCTGCTCAACGAGGTGAACCTCGCCGCGTTCCCGCACACCCTCGCCGGCGCCGTGATGGCCGGCGGCGCGCTGGTCATGGCCGTGGGCGTGTGGCACCTGCTGCGCGGCGGGCACGAGGCCGGCTCCGAGTCCGCCGCCGCCTTCCGCACCCTCTCGCGCTTCGGCGCCTGGGCCACCCTGGCCGGCGGTGCGCTCACCGCGATCACCGGCGACCTGCTCGGCAAGGTCATCACCACCGTGCAGCCGATGAAGATGGCCGCCGCCGAGGCCCTGTACGAGACGACGACCGCCGCCCCCTTCTCGATCTTCGCCTACGCCCCACCGGGATCGGACCGCCCCACGTTCAGCGTGGAGGTCCCCGGCCTGCTGTCGTTCCTGGCGAAGGGCTCCTTCACGGCCGAGGTCTCGGGCCTGGCCGACCTCCAGGAGGCCTACGCCGCGCAGTTCGGCCCCGGCGACTACACGCCCTGGATCCCCGTGGCGTTCTGGAGCTTCCGCCTCATGATCGGCGTGGGCGTGCTCGCCGCCGCCGTGGCGCTGGTGCACCTGTGGGTCACCCGCTCCGGCCGGCCGATCGCCGTGGACACCCGCCTGGCCTCCACCGTGCTGTGGTCGGTGCCGGTGCTGCCGCTGCTGCCGCTGGCCGCGAACTCCTTCGGCTGGATCTTCACCGAGACCGGTCGCCAGCCCTGGCTGGTGTTCGGCCTCTACAGCACCGCCGACGGCGTCTCCCCCGGCCTGACCGCCACCGAGGTCGCCGTCAGCCTGGCCGCCTTCACCGCCGTCTACGGCGCGCTGGCCTGGGCGTGGACCGTCCTCGTGGTGCGCCTGGTCCGCGGCGGGCTCCCGGCCGAGCCGGCGCCGCGCGAGCGGGCGGCCGACGACGCCGACGACGCCGACGTCGCCCTCACGTACTGACCACCGCTGCCCCGCCGCCCCCCGCTGACCACGCACGCTGGAACTGGAGTTCTCGTGGACCTGCCCGTCATCTGGTTCGGCACCGCCGTCCTGGCCTGGGTGCTGTTCTTCGTCCTGGAGGGCTTCGACTTCGGCGTCGGGTTCCTGGGCCCGCTGCTGGGCCGCACCGACGCCGAGCGCGGCGCCGCCGTGCGCACCGTGGGGCCCGTGTGGGACGGCAACGAGGTGTGGCTGGTCGCCGCGATCGGCGTGATGTTCGCCGCCTTCCCCGACTGGTACGCCGCGCTGCTGTCGGGTCTGTACCTGCCGATGGTGGCCGTCCTGCTGCTGCTGGCGGTGCGCGGCGTGGCGCTGGAGTTCCGCGGCAAGCACGACTCGGCGAGCTGGCACGCCCGCTGCGACGCCTTCCTGGCCTCCTCCTCGCTGCTGCTGGCCGCCACCTGGGGCGCGGTGCTGGGCGTCCTGGTGGAGGGTCTGGCCCTCGGCGCCGACGGCGAGGTGCACGCCGGCTCCGGTGCGCTGGGCGGCCTGACCCGCTCGCTGGAGCCGATGGTCAGCCCGTGGGCGGTGCTCGGCGGCCTGGCCGGCGTGCTGCTGGCCGCGGTGCACGGGGCGACGTTCCTGTCGCTGCGCACCACCGGGGTGCTGCGGGCGCGCTCGCGGCGCCTGGCGGTGGCGAGCGCCCCGGCGCTGGCCACGTGCGCGGTCGCGGTGTTCGTGGCCGGCGGGCACCCGGCCGTGGCGGCCGCCGCCGTCCTGCTGGCCGTGGCGGCCCTGGCCGCGTGGCGGCGCGCGGAGGCGGTGGCGTTCGCCGCCTCCAGCGCAGCCGTGGCCGTGGCCGTCGTGGCGGTGTTCACCGCGCACCTGCCGGTGCTGCTGCCCAGCACCCTGGCCGCCGCCGGGGACGTCACGCTGCGCGGTGCGGCGGCGTCCGAGGGTGCGCTGGAGCTGATCTCGGTGGTGGGCGTGGTGGTGCTGCCCGGCGTGGTGGCCTACCAGCTGTGGTCGTACTGGGTGTTCCGCCGCCGCGTCGCCAGCGGCCACGAGCCGGTGCGTGCGCGCGCCCCCCGGCCGGCGCCGGCCCGGGCGGGGCGGTGACGACCACGACCACCCCCCCGGCCGCGGGAGCCACCGTTCCCGTGCTCCCGGAGCCCTCCGCGACAGCCGCGGCCACTGCTTCCGCGCTCCCGGGGGCCGGTGGGCGCGCGGGTGCCCGTCCGCGCGGGCCGGTCGACGCGCGCCTGCTGCGCCACGCCCGACCCGCGCGCCGGGGGGTGGCGGCCGTCGCTGCCGCCGAGACGGCCGCCGCGGCCCTGCTGGTGGCGCAGGCCTTCGCGCTGGCCGACCTCGTCGTGGCGCTGTGGCGCGGGCAGGCCACTGGCCGGTCCCTGGTGCTGCTGGCCGTCGTGGTCGCCGCGCGCGCGGTGACCTCCTGGGCCGCGACCGCGCTGGCCCAGCGCACCGCGAGCGCGGTGCGCGCCGACCTGACCCGCCGCCTCGCGCAGCGCGCCCTGGACCTGGGCCCGGCGGGGGTGCAGCGCTTCGGCGCGGCGCGACTGACGGCGCTGCTGGCGCAGGGCCTGCCCGCCCTGGACGCCTGGTTCACCCGCTACCTGCCGGCGCTGGTGCCCGGTGCGCTGCTGCCGCCGGTGGTGCTGGTGCTGCTGGCGCTGCTGGACACCGGCTCTGCGCTCACGGTGGCGCTCACCCTGCCGCTGGTGCCGGTGTTCGCGGTGCTGCTGGGCCGCGCCACGCAGGCGCGCGCGCAGCGGCGCTGGCGGGCGGCGCGGACCCTGTCGGCGCACTTCCTGGACGTGGTGCGGGGCCTGCCGACGCTGCGGGCGCACCGGCGCGCCTCCCGTCAGGTCGAGGCGGTGGCGGCCACGACGGACGCGCACCGGCGCGCCACGCTGGGCGTGCTGCGGGTGGCGTTCCTGTCGTCCACGGCGCTGGAGCTGGTGGGCACCCTGTCGGTGGGCCTGGTGGCGGTCACGGCCGGGATGCGGCTGGCCGGCGGCACGCTGGACCTGCGCACGGCGCTGCTGGTGATCCTGCTGGCGCCGGAGGCGTACCGGCCGCTGCGCGAGGTGGGGGCCCGTTTCCACGACTCCGCCGACGCCACGGCCGTGGTCGACGACGTCGACGAGCTGCTCACGGCGGACGTGGCCGCCCCGCGCGGTGGGGACGCCGCGGGGCTGGGGCTGCGGGGCGTGCGGGTGCTGCGCGCCGACGGCACCGCTGTGGTGGGCGGCCCGGGCGGGGACGTGGACCTCGACGTGGCGCCGGGTGAGCTTGTGGCGCTGGCCGGGGTGAGCGGTGCGGGCAAGTCGACGCTGGCGCGGGTGGCGGCCGGGCTGGTGGCACCGGACGCGGGGACCGTGGAGCACCCGCTGGGCGCGAGCGCGGTGGCGCACCTGCCGCAGCGGCCGGTGTTCCCCTTCGCCCGAACGGTCGCCGACGCGGTGCGCGCCGGGCGGGTGGCGGGCGAGCAGGACGTGGCGTGGGCGCTGGCGGCGGCCGCCGCGGCGGACCTGGACCCGGCCCGCGCGCTGGGCGAGGGCGCGAGCGGGCTGTCGGCCGGGCAGCGTCAGCGCCTGGCGCTGGCGCGCACCCTGCTCGGTGTGCGCCTGGGCGCGCGGCGGCTGGTGCTGGACGAGCCGACCGCCCACCTGGACGCCGCCGCCGAGCGCGCCGTGGTGGCGAGCCTGCGCGAGCTGGTCCGTCAGGGGTGCGCGGTCCTCGTCGTCGCGCACCGCCCGGCGCTGCTGGCGGCCGCCGACCGCGTCGTGCCGCTGGCCCGTCCCGCGGCGGTGGGCACCACCGCGCGAGCAGTGGCAGGCGCTCCCGCGACCGCTCCCCCCGGTGCGGGAGCAGTGGCTCCTGCGGGGAGGGGGCGGGGGTGGGGTGGCCGGTGGGCGCGCACGTCGGTGCGCACCCGCGCCGCCCTGGCGGTGCTGGCGGGTGCGGCGGCGGTGCTGGCGGGTGCGGCGCTGACGGCCACCGCGACGTGGCTGATCGTCACGGCCGCGGACCGCCCGCCGGTGCTCACGCTGTCGGTGGCGGCCGTGGTGGTGCGGGCCAGCGCCACGGCCCGCCCGCTGCTGGTGCTGGCGGAGCGGCTGCTGTCGCACGACGCGGCGCTGTCGCGGCTGGCTCAGCGCCGCGCGGCGGTGGTGGCGGCGCTGGTGCCGCGGCTGCCGGGGCCGCTGACGCGCCGGCGCGCCGGTGGTTCCGGCGATCTGCTGGTGCAGCTCGTGCACGACGTGGACGCGCGCATCGACGCGCTGCTGCGCTGGCGGCACCCGGTGGCGGTCACGGCGCTGGCGCTGTCCGTGGCGCTGGGGGCTGCGGCGCTGGCGGACCCGGTGCCGGCTCTGGCGGCGCTGCCCGGTCTGCTGCTGGCCGCGGTGGCCGCGCCGCTGCTGGCCGGCTGGGCGGAGCGTCGCGCCGACGCGCACCGCGACGACGTGGCCGCGCTGGCGCAGGCGGGCACCGAGACCGCGGCGGGCGTGGAGGACCTGCTGGCCGTGGGCGCCCCCGACCCGTTGGAGCCGTTGCACCGCAGCATGTCCCGCCTGGCCTCCGGGGAGCGCCGGCGGGCGCGGGCGGCGGCCGGCACCGCGGCCCTGCAGGCGCTGGGCGCGGGTCTGGCCGTGCTGGGGCCGGCGGTCGTCGCGTCCGCCTCGGCTGCGGGGACGGCGTGGGCGGCGGCGGTGGTGCTGGCTGCGGCGGTGGTCGCGGAGGCGACCCGCGGCCTGCCGGACGCGGTGCGCGCCCGGCACCGCGCGGGGCAGGCCGCCCGGCGCAGCGCCGAGCTGCTGGGCACGGCGCCCGCCGCGAGCGAGCCGGTCGATCCCCTGCCGCTGCCCGCGCACGCCCCGCGCGCGCTGCGGCTGCGGGGCGTGGTGGCCGGCTGGGACGAGCCGGCGCTGCGGGGGCTGGACCTGGACCTGGCGCCCGGTGAGGTGGTCGCCGTGCGCGGCGCCTCCGGCAGCGGCAAGTCCACCCTCGGCGCGGTGCTCATGCGGTTCCTGGACGTGCGCGACGGCACCGTCACCCTCGACGGCGTGCCGCTGGCCCGGGTGGCCGGTGACGACGTGCGCTCGGTGGTGGGCCTGGTCGCCGACGACGAGCACGTGTTCGCCACGAGCCTGCGCGAGAACCTGCTGCTGGCCTCCCCCGGCCGCGACGACGCCGACCTGCTCGACGCCCTGCACCGGGTGCGGCTGGACGACTGGTTCGCGGCCCTGCCCGCGGGCCTGGACACCCGCCTCGGCGACGGCGGTGCACCCGCCTCCGGCGGGGAGCGGCGCCGGCTGGCGATGGCGCGGGCCCTGCTGGCCGACGTGGCGGTGCTCGTGCTGGACGAGCCGTCCGAGGGGCTGGACGCCGGGACGGGCCGGGCGCTGGTGGACGACCTCGTGCGGGCGCGGGGAGATCGCTCGGTGCTGCTGCTGGCGCACCGCGACGAGGGCGTGGACCTGGCCGGGCGGGTGCTGGAGCTGCGCGACGGTCGGCTGGTGCCGGCGGCCGGCGACGCGCCGGCGGCGTGAGGGCTCGGCTCAGCAGTGACCACCCGGGTCCCGGCGGGCGCGCGGGATCCTCAGACGCGGTCGAACACCCCGCGCTGGCGCGGCACGCTGGCGGTGGTGGCGACGGGCTGCTCGACGGTCAGCAGCCGGCTGGGCACCTCCACGAGGCCGTCCGCGGGACGGCAGACCGCCCCGGGCAGCGCCGCGTCCTTGTGCAGCAGCCGCGCGGAGCGGTGGGTGCCGCGCACGACGTCGTCCACGCGCACGGACATCGCCGGCACGTCGCCGGCGTCGTCGAGCAGGCGGCGCAGCGCGGCGGTGTCGGCGCGCACCTTCTCCCCCGGCAGCACGCACAGCGCCCAGTCGGACTCCACGTGCGCGAGGGCGGCCTGCTTGGCGCGTTCGCGGTCCTCGGCCCAGAAGCCGCTGACGACGGTGACCGCGGGGTGCAGGGTCGCCTCGAACGCCGCGGAGCCGGGCGCGACGTGGTCGGCGGTGTCGTAGACGACGACCTCGTCGGCGACCGCGACGAGGTCGCGCAGGTCGGTGTCCAGTGCCGGCGGGGCGCTGGCGCCCTGCAGGACGAGGCAGGCGGCGAGACTGGGGCGGGTGCTCGGCATGGCTGTCTCCTCGGGCGTGAGCGTCGTCACCAGGAGCATCGGGCGGGATCGTGGAAGGGTTACGCGCCACGCCGGGGTCTTTACACACTGTTGACATCTATTTTGCGATCGTGTGACGGCCTGCACGCACGACGGTCGCTTCCGGCCCTGGACGCTCAAGCCCCGCACCGCTCCCGCCGAGGACCCCGGGGTGGTGACGAGCGCGGCGACGACGGCGACGACGGCGCTGCGCGCCGCCCGGGAGGTGCGCTCCTCCCCGCTGGAGGCGCTGCTGGAGACCACGCGGCGCCAGATGGGCGCCGACCTGACGTACGTCTCGCAGCTCGGCGCCGCCCCCGACGGTTCGGCGCGCCGGCTGCGCACCGTCGTCACGCCGCTGCCGCTGCCGGTGCGCTCCGGCGACGTCGAGCCGCTGGCGGGGACGCTGTGCGAGCGGGTGGTGCGCTCCGGCGACGCCGTCGTCGTCCCGGACACCGGTGCCGACGCCGGCGCCGTGGGCGCGCGGGCGCGCGGGATCGGCGCTTACGTGGGTGTGCCGCTGCACCGGCGCGACGGTTCCCTCTACGGGACCCTGTGCTCCCTGTCCGCCCGCCCCGACCCGGGGCTGCGGCAGCGCGACGCGGAGGTGCTGCGGGTGATCGCCGGCATCGTCATGGAGCTCGTCGAGGAGGACGACGCCGCCGCCGCGCAGCGCCAGGCCGTCCTGGACCGGCTGGCGGCGCTGGACGCCGCCGGCGGGCCGCGCATCGTCTACCAGCCGGTCGTGGAGCTGCGGACGTCGCAGCCCGTGGGTGCGGAGGCGCTCAGCCGCTTCCCCGCCGGCACCGCCACGCCCGACGCCTGGTTCGCCGACGCCGCCACCGTGGGCGCCGGGGCGGACCTGGAGCTGCGGGCGGTGCGCACCGCGCTGACGGGCCTGCCGCACCTGCCGGGGTTCGTCTCGGTCAACCTCTCCCCCACCACCCTCACCGAGCCGGGGTTCGTCCGCGCCCTGGCGGGCGTGCCGCTGGACCGCGTCGTCGTGGAGATCACCGAGCACGCCGCGATCGACGACTACGCGGGCCTGCTGGCGGCGCTGGCGCCGCTGCGCGCCGCGGGGCTGCGGGTGGCGGTGGACGACACCGGCGCCGGGTACGCGAGCCTGCGGCACGTCCTGGCGATCCTGCCGGACTTCGTCAAGCTCGACATCAGCCTCGTGCGGGGCCTCGACGGCGACCGCTCCCGCCGCGCGCTGGCCGCGGGGCTGGTGACGTTCGCGGAGGCGACCGAGGCGGCGATCATCGCCGAGGGGATCGAGACGGCCGAGGAGCTGGCGGTGCTGCAGGCGCTGGGCGTCTCGCACGGGCAGGGGTACCACCTGGCGCGGCCGGCGCCGCTGGTGGTGCCGGCCGCGCGGTGAGCGCGAGCAGCGGGGACGACGGAGGGGCACTGCGCGTGAGCGCAGTGC
>NZ_JBJLRI010000046.1:0-36545 GCF_050871405.1 Kineococcus esterisolvens | reverse complement strand
TTCAGCACCCCGCACACCCCCCGCCCCACCCACCCCCCCCCCCCCCCCCCCCCCCCCCGCCCCCCCCCCCCCCCCCCCCCCGCCCCCCCCCCCCCCCGGTCCAGCAGCTGCTCCAGCGCCGGTCGGCCCCCCTCCGCGACGACCTCCACGCGGCCGTCGGGCTTGTTGACCGCCCGCCCGGCCAGCCCCAGCTGCAGGGCCTGCGAACGCGTCCACCACCGGAAGCCGACGCCCTGCACGGCTCCGGAGACGAAGGCGGTCAGCCGCTCGGCGGGTGCGTCGTCCACGGCGGGCAGCGTAGGCGGGCCCGCTCCACCGCCGGGCCCGGCGGGTCGCCGGGCGGGTGCTCAGGCGGTGGCGGTGCGCGGCCGCGGCTGGCACGCCGGGCAGGTGAACGACGAGCGGTTCATGAAGGCGTCGCGGCGCACCGGCGTGGCGCAGCGCGGGCACGGGTGCCCGGCGCGCCCGTACACCGCCAGGGACCGGTCGAAGTAACCGCTGGCGCCGTTGACGTTGACGTACAGGGAGTCGAAGCTCGTCCCGCCGGCGGCCAGCGCGGCCGTCATGACCTCGCGCAGCGCTCCGAGCAGCACCCGCACCTGCGCCGGGCGCAACCCGCGGGTGGGCCGGTCGTAGTGCAGCCGGGCCCGCCACAGCGCCTCGTCGGCGTAGATGTTGCCCACCCCGGACACGAGCGACTGGTCCAGCAGGGCGCGCTTGACCCCGGTGCTGCGCTCGCGCAGGCGCCGGGTGAGGGCGTCGTCGTCGAAGGCGGGGTCCAGCGGGTCGCGGGCGATGTGCGCCACCGGCTCCGGCAGGGAGCGCGCCCACGCGGCGTCCGGGTGCTCCCCCAGCCCGCCGGGACCGCCGTCGGGAGCGGGGACCAGGGGGACGACGGCGAGGCCGCCGAAGGTGCGCTGGTCCACGAACCGCAGCTCGGTGCCGACGGCGTCCGGCGGCACGGGGTCGTCGTGGAAGCGCCAGCGGGCGCGCAGGTGCTTCTCCTCGGGAGCGTCCTCGGCCTCCACGAGCAGCTGCCCGCTCATCCCCAGGTGCACGACGAGGGCCTCGGCCGCCGCGCCGCGCTGCGGGTCCGCCAGCGGCAGCCAAAGGTACTTGCCGCGCCGCACGGCATCGGCCAGGACCAGACCGTCCAGCCGGGCCACGGCGTCGGCGGGACCGGCGGCGTGGCGGCGGGCCACCCGCGGGTGCAGCAGCTGCGTCTGGCGCACGCGGCGGCCGGCCACCCAGCGGGCCAGGCCCCGGCGCACGACCTCGACCTCGGGGAGCTCCGGCACGCGGCCTCAGCCGCCGGAGCGGACGGCGTGCGCGGCCTGCGCCTCCTGCAGGGCCTGCACGGCCGTGGCGGCGGCCTTCTGCTCCGCCTCCTTCTTGCTGCGGCCCTCGCCGTGGCCCAGGACGCTGCCACCGACGACGGCGTCGGCCGCGAAGCTCTTGGCGTGGTCGGGGCCGGAGTCGGTGATGGCGTAGGAGGGGACGCCCAGCCCGGAGGCGGCTGTCAGCTCCTGCAGGGCCGTCTTCCAGTCGGTGCCGGCGCCCAGGCGCTCGGAGGACTCCAGGACGCCCGCGGTCAGGCGCAGCACGAACTCGCGTGCGGCTTCCAGGCCCACCGAGAGGTAGGCGGCGCCGATGACGGCCTCCATCGTGTCGGCCAGGATGGAGGACTTGTCGCGCCCGCCGGTGGTCTCCTCCCCCTTGCCCAGGCGCACGTGGGCACCCAGGTCCAGGCCCCGGGCGATCTCCGCCAGGGCGCGGGAGTTCACCACGGCCGCGCGCAGCTTCGCCAGCCGCCCCTCGGAGACGTCCGGGTGGCGGTGGTAGAGGCTGTCGGTGACGACGAGCCCGAGCACGGAGTCGCCGAGGAACTCCAGCCGCTCGTTCGTGGGCAGACCGCCGTGCTCGTAGGCGTACGAGCGGTGGGTCAGCGCCTGCACCAGCAGGTCGGCGTCGATGGCGACGCCGAGGGCACCCACCAGCCGGGCGACGTCGCCGACGTCGCCCGGCCGGGTGGCGCGGTCCTGTTGAGCGGTCAGCTCAGAGGTCCTTGACCTTGCGGCCCTTGTACTCCAGGTACAGGGGGGTGCCGGCGGAGTCGGTCACGACGCGCGCGGTGTGCGGGCGCTGGTAGGCGACCTGGCCGCGCTGCACGGTGCGGGTCAGCGTCTCCTCGGACGCCTTCCACTGGGCGCGGCGCGACCGCGTGTTGCTGCGGGACATCTTCCGCTTCGGGACGGCCACGATCAGCTCTTCTCTCTCGGGTCGGACGGGTTCTGGCCGGGCTGCTGCTCGAGCAGGCCCTGCAGGGCGGCCCACCGGGGGTCCGCCGGCTCTTCGGTGTCCTCGGTGCCGCCGGGCGTGCGCTCGGAGACGCCGATCTCGTAGTCCTGCTGGCACGGGCCGTCGCACTCGGGCTGGAACGGCAACTCCAGCACGATCGCGTCGCGCACCGCGGGCTCGAGGTCGACGAGCTCGCCGGGAGCGACCTCGCGGACCTCGTCGTCGTCCTCGGCGACCTCGGCGGGCGTCTTGCCGGGGTAGGCGAACAGCTCCTGCACCTCGACCTCGACGTCCTCGGTCACCTCGGTCAGGCAGCGCACGCACTCGCCCACGGCGCGGCCGCGGACGGTGCCGGAGACCAGCACGCCCTCCATCACGGCCTCCATGCGCAGGTCCAGCTCGAGCTCGCTGCCTTCGGGGACGCCGATGACGGCGATGCCCAGGTCCGCCGGGGCGGGCACGGTGCGCTGAAGGGTGCGCATCGTGCCGGGGCGCCTGCCGAGCTCGTGGGTGGACAGCACGAGCGGGGCGCCGGGGTCCAGCCGACCCTCTTGCACCTTGACCACTTGCCCTGCCTCCCACGCGTTCGCTGCACCGCCGCGGCGCACCGGTACGGAGCACCACGCGGCCCCGCCGCCCGTGGTCGTCCCCACCCCCACCGGCACGGGTGCCACGGGGTGGTGGCGCTCACCAGCGTCGAGGCCGGGGTCAAGGGTAGCCGAGGCAGGCGTCCGGCAACGAATCGCGCTCGCTCGCAGCGCAGCCGGGCGGGAGCTCAGCCCTCCCGGCCGGGCCGGGGGGCCGGGTGGGCGCCTGCCGCCGCGGGCTCCGTCCCCCGCTCCTGCTCCTGCGCGTCGGCCCCGTCCTGCTCGGGCGCGCGCACCTTCAGCCGGTCGCGGCCGCGGCGGGCCTGCTGCTGCAGGCGCTCCAGCTCCTCCTCGAAGTCGCCGAGCTTGCCGTCGCACCAGGCGTCGGCGTCCAGGCGCAGCCGCTTGGCCTCCTCGCGCGCCGTGGCCACGATGTGCTCGGCGCGCTCACGGGCGGCGCGGGTGACGGCCTGCGACTCGGTCAGCTCCTCGGCCTCGGCCCGCGCCCGCGAGACCAGCCGCTCGGCCTCGGCGCGCGCGGACTCCAGGACCTCGTCGCGCTGGGCCAGCACGTCACCGGCCTGCTGGACCTCCGCCGGCAGCAGGCGCCGCACCTCCGAGACGAGCCGGAGCAGCTGCTCGCGGTCCACCACCACGGACGACGACAGGGGCACCGCCCGCGCCCCGGACACGAGCGCGGCGAGCTCGCCGAGCTTCTCGTGCACTTCCACGACTACCTGCCTCCAGAGGGTCCACCGGCCGCTCCTCGCGGCGGCCGGGGCTCATCCTCGCGCACCGGCCCGCCCAGGCGGTGCAGCAGCGCGACGCGGACCGCCTCCGGCACCAGTCCCGAGACGTCCCCGCCGTGGCGGGCGACCTCCTTGACCAGGCTGGAGGAGACGTGCTCGAAGCGCGGGTCGCCCACGAGGAAGACCGTCTCCACGCCCGCCAGGTGGCGGTTCATCAGCGCCATCGGCAGCTCGTAGGCGTAGTCCGTGCCCCCGCGCAGGCCCTTGACCGCCACGGGCGCGCCCAGGCGGCGGCAGTGGTCGACGAGCAGGCCGTCGGCGAACTCCTCCACCTCCACCCGCGCGGCGCGCGCGTCACCGGTGGCCGCCAGGGCGGCGCGGACCAGCTCGACCCGCTCCGGACCGTCGAACAGGCCCCGCTTGGCGGGGTTGACGGCCACGCCCACGTGGACGACGTCGAAGAGGTCCGCGGCGCGCAGCACCACGTCGAGGTGGCCCAGGGTCACCGGGTCGAAGCTGCCGGGGCACACGCAGCGGCGCACGGCCGCCGCGCCGGGAGGGGTCGCGTCGGGCACGGGGGGCACGGCGCGCACGTTACCGGCGCACCGTCCACACGCTCGTCTCGCCGTAGCGGCGCTGGCGGGCACCGGGCCACCCGGCGGGCCAGCGCGGCTCGGGGCTGCGCGCGGAGCGCTCCACGACGACGGTGGCGCCCTCGGCCAGCAGCGGCTCCAGCGCGCTGAGCACGCGGGCCAGCGCGTCCTCGTCCACCGCGTACGGGGGGTCCACCAGGACCAGGTCCCAGCCGCCCCCGCCCGCCGCGCGGGGACTCGCGAGGAAGCGCTCGGCGCGCTCGTGCTCCACGCGCACACCGGGCATGTCCAGGGCACCCGCGTTGGCGCGGGCGGTCTGCGCGGCCGCGCGGGCGGCCTCGACGAGCACCACCTCCCGCGCGCCGCGGCTGGCGGCCTCCAGCCCCAGCGCGCCGGAGCCGGCGTACAGGTCCAGCACCCGCGCACCGTCCACCGCCCCGGCGGCCTCCAGGGCGGAGAACAGCGCCTCGCGCACCCGGTCGCTGGTGGGCCGGGTGGTGTCCCCGGGCGGCACCCTCAAACGCCGGCCACCGGCCGCGCCGGCCACGATGCGCGTCACCGCGCCCCCTCCCCCGCGCGCACCGCGCGCGTCACGACAGCCGCCGCGCGCGGTGCGCGGCGTAGGCCCACCCCACCACGACCACCAGGGCCGTCACCGCCAGCTGCCCGGCCAGCGCCGGTCCGGGTGCGCCGCGGGCCAGCAGCGCGAGCAGCACGGGCAGCGTGGCCACCGCCGCCAGGTCCGGTCCGGTGCTCACCGCCGCTGCGGCGCCCGGCGAGACGGGGCCGGCCGGGGTGGCGATCGCCGGGCGGGCGTGGTCGGGGTCGGGCCGCAGGGCCCCGCGCACGGCCGCGGCCGCCCAGGCGGGGCCGGTCAGCGCACCCAGCAGGGCCCAGGAGGTCCACCCGGTGCCCGTCCCGGCGTGCACCAGGCCGGACGTGGTGGCCGCCAGCGGCACCGCGACCGACCCCCACAGCGCGCTCGCCGCGGCGACGGGCACCCAGCGCACCACCAGCAGGCGCCCCGCGGAGACCGGCAGGGCGCGGGCCGCCGCGGGGGCCAGGGCGCCACCGCGCACCGCCTCGGCCAGCGTGGTGGCCGCCGCGTACCCGGCCGCCCACAGCAGCACCGCCACGGCCCCGCGGTGCGCCGAGGTGCCGGCGGCCACGACGAAGGGCACCAGCGCCAGCACCGCGGCCGTGGCGACGCGGCGCGGCTGACGGCGCAGCAACCGCGCGTCCGCGGCCAGCACCGCTCCGACCGGACCGCGCACCCACGGGGCGCGGGCACCCGGGGGGCGTCGGCCCGGGCGCACCCGCCCGGGCCCGTCGGCGGCCAGCGCCCGGCCCACCTCGCGCAGGTCGACCTGCAGCGCGGACGCCGTCAGCCGCTCCAGCCGTGCCGCACCGCGCCGCAGCGAGGCCGAGGGGGTGCGGCCGGCGGCGCGCAGGTGGCGGCGGCCGGCCGTGGAGAGCACGACGACCGCCACGACGGCGGCGCAGGCGGCCGGCACCGGCAGGACGGACGGGGGCACGGCGTCCACCGGCACCCCCGCCAGCGCGCCGGCGGCCAGGGCCAGCACGACCCCGGCGGCCGCGGCGTCCAGGCCGGTGGCGGTGCGCAGCAGGCCGTCGACGTCGCCGCGCACGGCGGGCCCGGCCACCAGCGCGTACCCCGCGGCGGCGCCCGCCGCCCCCAGCACGGCGCCGCCCGCGAGCGCGGGCAGCGTCGCGGCGGTGAGGTCCCCGGCGACGCCCAGGGCCAGGGACGCCGCCCACGTCACGACGAGTGCGCCCACCGCGGCCGCGAGCAGGGCCCGGCCCCTCAGCACCGGTCGCAGCAGTTGCTCGCGGGGCACCGGCAGGGAGGCCCACCAGGCGGTGCGGGGTGCGCTCAGGCTCACCGGCCCCAGCCGGCACAGCGCCGCCAGTCCCAGCAGCAGGACGCAGCAGGCCAGGCCCGCGCAGGTCAGCACCGCCGGGACGGCCGGCGCCGGTCCCGGCCCGCCGCCGGGCGCGGCCAGGCCCCGCTGCAGGGCGCCGCGCAGCGAGGAGCTGGCCCCCAGCAGGAGCAGCGCGGCGATGCCGGCCTGCAGCAGGGTCGTGTACGCGTCGGCGAGGGTGGCACGGAGCCCGCGCGCCGAGCGGGTCGGCGCCGCCTCGCGCACCAGCTCGCGCCGGCCGGGCAGGGGCGCGCCGGCGGCGGGGCCGGGCAGCGGGGATCCGGGGGCGGCCGTCACGGGCCCGGGGCGCTGACGACGCGCGCCGCCTCCTCGGCGTCCACCACCCGGCACGGCGCCGCGGCGGCCACCCCCCGCCCGTCCGTCCCGCCGGCGGGTGCGTCGTCCACGACGACCGCGCGGTCGGCGAGGCGGCGCAGCAGCACGACGTCGTGGGTGGCGACCAGCAGCGCGGTGCCGGCGTCGCGCTCGTCGGTCAGGCGCTGCGCCAGGGCCTCGCGGCCCGGGGGGTCCAGCCGCTGCTCGGGCTCGTCCAGCAGCAGGAGCGCCCTGGGCCGCACGAGCGCGGCGGCCAGCAGCAGCCGCCGCTTCTGCCCGCTGGACAGCGAGACGGGCAGCTGGTCGGCGGCGCCGGTGAGGCGCTGGGCGGCCAGCTCGGCGTCCACGACGGCCTGCACGTCGCGCACGCCGTGCCCGCGCGCCACCAGTTCCAGGTGCTCGGCCACCGACAGCTCGCCGAACCAGGCGTCCTCGTCGAACACGGAGGCGACCTGGCGGCGGAACGCGGCGCGGCGCTCGTCCACGGGCTCCCCGCGCAGCCGCACCTCGCCGGCGAGGGGCTCCAGCAGCCCGGCGACGGCGCGCAGCACGGTGGACTTGCCCGCGCCGTTGGCCCCGACGAGGCAGACGGCCTCCCCGGCGGCGACGCGCACGCTGACCGGGGCGCACACCGGCCGCCCGTAGCCGACGACGAGCCCGTCCAGCTCGAGCAGCGCGCCACCGCCGCGGCCCGCGCGCCCGCCGGGCCCGCCGGGTGCGCTCACGCGCGCTCCAGGAAGCGCTCGGTCTCGCCGCTGACGCGGTCGGCGACGGCCGCCGCGAGCGCGGGGTGCCGGGCGAGGTCGGGGTCGTCGGCGACCAGCGCGCTCGCCGCGGCGCGGGCGTCGGCGATGACGTCGGCGTCCTTGAGCACGCCCAGCAGCCGCAAGGAGGAACGCCGGCCGGACTGGGCCGCACCCAGCACGTCGCCCTCGCGGCGCTGCTCCAGGTCCAGGCGGGCCAGCTCGAAGCCGTCGCGGGTGGCCACCAGCGCCGACAGCCGCTGCCCGGCCGGGGAGCCCTCGGCGACCTCCGTCATGAGCAGGCAGGTCCCCGGCAGACCGCCGCGGCCGATGCGCCCGCGCAGCTGGTGCAGCTGGGAGACGCCGAAGCGGTCGGCGTCCACGACGACCATGACGCTGGCGTTGGGCACGTCCACGCCGACCTCCACGACGGTGGTGGACACGACGACGTCGACCTCGCCGGCGGCGAACCGGCGCATGACGTCGTCCTTGTCCGCCGGCGCCAGGCGGCCGTGCAGGACCTCGATGCGCAGGTGCGCGGTGGCGGGGTGGCGCCGGACGATCTCGACGACGTCGGAGACGGCCAGGGGCGGGCGGCGCTTCTCGCCGTCGTCGGGCGGCGGCTCGTCCCCGCCGCCGTCGTCGGGCTCCTTGCCGGCGTCGTCGCCGTCGATGCGCGCGCACACCACGTACGCCTGCCGGCCCAGGGCGGCCTCCTCGGCCACCCGCCGCCACACGCGGTCCACCCACGCCTCGTTCTGCATGGGCACCGCGACGGTGGTCACCTCCGCGCGCCCGGGGGGCAGCTCGTCGAGCACGGACGTCTCCAGGTCGCCGAAGACGGTCATGGCGACGGTGCGCGGGATGGGGGTGGCGGTCATGACGAGCAGGTGGGGGACGCTGGCGGCCTTGGCGCGCAGCGCGTCGCGCTGCTCCACGCCGAAGCGGTGCTGCTCGTCGACGACGACGAGGCCGAGGTCGGCGAAGCGCACGTGCTCCTCGAGCAGGGCGTGGGTGCCGATGACGATCCCCGCCTCGCCGCTCGCGGCGGCCAGCAGCGCCTCGCGGCGGGCGGCGGCGCCCATCGAGCCGGTGAGCAGCACCACGCGGGTGGCGAGCTCGTGCCCGCCCAGCAGCCCGCCGGCGGCGAGGTCGCCCAGGGCCGCGGTGGTGGAGCGCAGGTGCTGGGCCGCGAGCACCTCGGTGGGGGCCAGCAGGGCCGCCTGCCCACCGCCGTCGACGACGGTGAGCATGGCGCGCAGCGCCACGAGGGTCTTGCCGGAGCCGACGTCGCCCTGCAGCAGCCGCTGCATGGGCTGCGCGCGGGCGAGGTCGGCGGCGATCTCCTCGCCCACGCGGGCCTGGGCCCCGGTCAGCGGGAACGGCAGGCGCGCGTCGAAGGCGGCGGCGAGGCCGTCGGGGCGGCGCACCCGGGGCACGGCCCGCTCGCGCGCGGAGCTGGCCCGCCGCTGCGCCAGCGCGGTCTGCAGGACGAACGCCTCCTCGTAGCGCAGCCGCCGCTGCCCGCGCGCGACGTCGGCGCGGTCGCGGGGGGTGTGCACGGCCCTCAGCGCCGCCAGCGGGTCCAGGAGCCCGGCCTGCGCGACGACCTCGCCCGGGAGCACGTCGGGCACCTGCCCGGTGACGCCCAGCACCGTCTGCACGGCCTTGGCGATCTTCCAGCTGGGGGCCTTGCCGGTGGCCGGGTACAGCGGGATGGGGCGGTCGGCGAGGGCTGCGGCGTCCTCGGACCCGTCGTCGAGGGGCTGGTAGTCGGGACGGGCCAGCTGCCAGGCGCCGTTGAAGACCTCCACGCGCCCGGAGGCCAGCACCTGCCGCCCCTCGCGCAGCTGCCGCTCGTGGTGGGCGAACTGCCGCACGCTGCGCGCGAAGAACGTCAGGCCCACCGTGTCGCGGCCGTCGCCGAGGGTGACCTGCATCAGGGCGCCGTCGCGGTTGCGCATCCGCCGCGGGGGCGAGGTGCGCACGACCTGCGCCACGATCGTCACGTCGTCGCCCGCGGTCAGCTGCCGGATCGGGGTGAGCTGCCCGCGCTCGGCGTAGCGGCGCGGCAGGTGCCACAGCAGGTCGCGGACGGTCTCCAGCCCCAGCTCCTTGGCCAGCAGCGCCGCGGAGGGAGCCGTCAGCCGACTGGACAGGGGTGCGTCCAGCTCGTCCACGCCCGGAAGGCTACTGCGGGTCGCCGACAGGGACGGGCAGCGGCGCGGGCGGTGCGCTCCCCGCGGGGGAGGTGCGCCGGTTCGCCCCCACGCCCGGGGCTCGGCTATGGTGGACGGCGGTGTCCGGGCATCCCCGGCACCGGTCGACGCCCCACCGGGGTCGTCGCTCCTCCACCCCTCACGACCCCAGGAGTACCCCGTGGCTGCCACCTGCGACGTCTGCGCCAAGGGCCCTGGCTTCGGCAAGAGCGTCTCGCACTCGCACCGGCGGACCAACCGCATGTGGCTCCCGAACATCCAGCGGATCCGGGCCACCGTGAACGGTTCGCCGAAGCGGCTCAACGTGTGCACCTCCTGCCTGAAGGCGGGCAAGGTCACGCGCTGACCCCTTCGCGCAACAGCACGACCCCGCGGGGCCGGTCCGTTCGGACCGGCCCCGCGGTGCGTCCGGCCCCGCCGGGCCCCGGGCGGGGGCAGCGGTGCCTCAGCCCCGGCGGAAGTGGTCCCAGCCGAGGCCGGGCCCCGACCACGGCCGGCCGTCCACGAGGACGGGGTGCTCCCCGGCGGGTCCGACGCGGCCGACCGCGCGGAAACCCTCCGGGGGTTCGACGCCGGGCGGGAAGCAGGCCAGCAGCCCGTGGTCCTCACCACCGGTGAGGACCCAAGCACCTGCGACGTCCGCCCCGGCGCCCGTGGCGGCGGCCAGCGCGGCGGCGGACTCCCCCAGGGCGGTGCCCGCCACGTGCAGGTCGAGGCGGACGCCGCTGGCGGCGGCGATGCGCCCGGCGTCGCGCAGCAGCCCGTCGCTGACGTCCATGAGCGCGCTGGCCCCGGCCGCGGCCGCGGCGGGCCCCAGGGACACCGGCGGCACGGGTCGGCGGTGCGCGGCGAGCAGGTCGGCCACGGGCGCCGGGCCCTCGAGCCGGCCGGCGCGCAGCAGGTCCAGCCCGGCGGCGGAGCGCCCCGGGCGGCCGGTGAGCGCCACGACGTCCCCCGGGCGCGCCCCGGAGCGCAGCACGGGTGCGCGCCCGGCGAGGTCGCCCAGCGCGGTGACCGCGACGACGACCTCGCCCGCGCCGGACAGGTCGCCGCCGACGACGACGGCACCCAGTGCGCGGCACGCTTCGGCGGCGCCGGCGGCGAAGTCCTCCACCCAGGCCACCCCCAGGTCGCCGGGCAGGCCCAGCGCCAGCAGCAGCCCGCTGCACGTGGCCCCCATGGCGGCCACGTCGGCGACGTTCTGGGCCACGGCCTTCCAGCCCACGTCGGCGCCGCTGGACCAGTCGCGGCGGAAGTCGCGCCCCTCCACGAGCACGTCGGTGGTGGCCACCACCCGCGCGTCGGGCGCGGCGACCACGGCGGCGTCGTCGCCGGGCCCCAGCAGCGCCCGCGTCGGCAGCAGCGGCAGCACCCGGGCCAGCAGCTCCGCCTCGTCCAGGTCCCGGACCCGCACCGCTCCCCCGTCCGCCGGCGTCGGCGGGCCCCCGTGGGCCCGCCCCGCGCCCAGCCGCGCGGCCCGGTCACACTAACGGCGATGCCCCCCGCCGACCCCCCGCCCCCGACACCGGCCCGGACAGGGATGCGGACACCGCCCGCGGGCACCTCGCGCGCCCGGCAGCGGGTGGGCGTGGCGACCGCGGTGGCCGTGCTCACGGGCGCGTCGGTGTGGGCGTTCACCTCCGGCAGCGGCGGCGTGGAGGCCGCCCCGGCGGGCGGGGAGCCGGCGTGCGGGCAGCTGGTGCAGGCGTTGCCGGACACCCTGGAGGGCCTGGCCCGCACCCCGCAGGGCGCCGCCGGGGTGGCCTCGTGGGGCGAGGAGCAGGTGGTGCTGCGCTGCGGCGCAGCGGTGATCGGGCCGACGACGAAGCCGTGCCTGCCGGTGGGCCCGGACGAGGCGACGACCGTGGACTGGGTGCAGGACGCCCGCAGCGACCGCGCCGTCCGCTTCCTCACCTACGGGCGGGACCCGGCGGTGGAGGTCACGGTCCGCTTCGGCGCCGGGCTGCGGGCGTCGAGCGCGAGCGCCCCGCTGGTGGACCTGGCGGCGGCGGTGTCGGCGATCCCGCAGACGCGCACCTGCCTGTGAGGCGAGCGCCTCAGCGCAGGCCCGTGGGCCGCCGCAGCGCCAGCTGCAGCAGGTGGTCCACCAGGTCGGGGTAGTCCACGCCGGTGGCGGCCCACGCTCGCGGGAACATCGAGTGCGGGGTGAAGCCGGGCATGGTGTTGATCTCGTTGACGACGATGCCGTCGTCACCGCGAGCGGGGTCCACGAAGAGGTCGACGCGGGCCAGGCCCTCTGCGCCCATCGCCTCGAAGACCCGCGCGGCGGTGCGCCGCACGGCCGCCACGACGTCGGCGGGCAGGTCGGCCGGGCAGGTCAGGCGCACGTTGCCGGAGTCGAGGTACTTGGCCTCGAAGTCGTAGAAGTCGTGGCCGCCGACGACCTCGACCTCCCCGGGCAGGCTGGTGCGCGGCTCGCCGCCGTCGAGGTCCTCCAGGACGCCGCACTCGATCTCGCGGCCGGCGACGGCGGCCTCGACGACGACCTTGGGGTCGTGGGCGACCGCCTCGGCCACGGCGGGGGCCAGCCCCCGGGGCCCGTGCACCTTCGTGATGCCGATGCTGGAGCCGGCGCGGGCAGGTTTGACGAAGACGGGGTAGCCGAGGGCGTCGACGGCCGCGCGGCAGCCGGCCTCGTCGGCGGCCCAGCGCCGGGCGTGGAAGGAGGTCCAGGGCCCCACCCGCAGGCCGGCGCCCTCCAGCAGGACCTTCATGGCCTGCTTGTCCATGCTGACGGCGGAGGCGAGCACGCCGGAGCCGACGTAGCGGGTGTCGGACAGCTCGAGCAGGCCCTGCAGGGTGCCGTCCTCGCCGAAGGGGCCGTGCAGCAGCGGCAGCACGACGTCGACGCGCTGCAGCACCGCCACGCCCGCGGGCGGCTCGTCCAGGGTCTGCAGCGCCTTCTCGGAGACCTCCTGGGCCAGGACCACGCGGGTGCCGGCGGCGGGCACCTCGGGCAGCTTGCCGTCGGCGAGGGCGAACAGGGAGGGGTCGTCGGGCACGAGCACCCACCGGCCGGAGCGGGTGATGCCCACGGGCACCACGTCGTAGCGCTCGCGGTCGATCGCCGCGAGCACGCCGGCCGCGGTCACGCAGCTGATGGCGTGCTCTGAGGAACGGCCGCCGAAGAGGACGGCGACGCGCGGCTTGACGCTGACCCGGGTGCTCACCGGCCGGAACCCTACCGGTGGTGTGGTTGGGTGCGTCCGTGCCTGAGAACGACGCGCCGACCCCCGGCTCCCCCGCATCCCCCGCCCGGCCCCGCGGGCTGTCCCCCGAGACCCTGGCCGTGGTGGCCGGCCGGCCCCCGCGCGCGGCGGGCAGCGAGCTGAACACCCCCGTCTCGCTGAGCGCCACCTACGTCGGCGGCGGCTCACTGGGTGAGGGCGGCCTGGGCTACGGGCGCTTCGGCAACCCCACGTGGGAGGCGCTGGAGACGGCGCTGGGGACGCTGGAGGGCGGCTCGGCGCGCACGTTCGCGTCGGGGATGGCGGCGGTGACGGCCGCGCTGCACCTGGTGCCGGCCGACGCGACGGTGCTGGTGCCGCACGGCGCCTACAACGGCACCCACGCGGTGCTGGACCTGCTGGCGGGTCAGGGCAGGGCGCGGGTGCAGCGCGTGGACGTCACGGACGTGGCGGGCGTGCGCGCCGCCCTGGCGGCGGGCACCGGGCCGCTCCTGCTGTGGCTGGAGTCGCCGACGAACCCCCTGCTGGAGGTCGCGGACCTGGCGGCGCTGGCGGCGGCGGGCCACGAGCGCGGCGCGCTGGTGGTGGTGGACAACACCTTCGCCACCCCGCTGCTGCAGCGCCCCCTGGACCTGGGCGCGGACGTCGTCGTGCACTCGGTGACGAAGTTCCTGTCGGGGCACTCGGACGTGGTGCTGGGGGCGGTGGTGACCCGCTCGGAGGAGCTGCTGGCGGCGCTGACGCGGCAGCGCACCCTGCACGGGGCGATCCCGGGCCCGATGGAGGCGTTCCTGGCCCTGCGGGGGCTGCGGACCCTGCCGCTGCGCCTGGAGCGCGCCCAGCGCAGCGCGGCCGACCTCGCGGTGCGGCTGGGCACCCACCCGCTGGTGACGCGGGTGCGCCACCCCTCCCTGCCCTCCGACCCCGGTCACGAGCTGGCGCGCGCGCAGATGCGCGGTTTCGGCGCCCTGGTCTCGATCGAGGTGGCCGGCGGCGCCGCGGCGGCCGACGCGGTGGTCGACGCGGTCCGCCTGTGGGTGCCGGCCACGAGCCTGGGCGGGGTGGAGTCGCTGATCGAGCGGCGCCGCCGGCACGCGGGTGAGCCGGCGGTGGTGCCGCCGGAGCTCCTGCGGTTGTCGGTGGGCGTGGAGGACGTCGAGGACCTGTGGGCGGACCTGTCCGGAGCGCTGGACACCGCGGCGGCCGCGGCCGGCTGACCGGGCTCCTCCAGGCCCCTCAGCCGGCCACCAGCCGGGCGACCAGCCCGGCGGGGGCCGCGCCCGCGGTGACGGCCGCGGCGACCTCGGCGACCAGGGGCAGCTCGACCCCGGCGGTGGCCGCGCGCCGCAGGACGGCGGGCGCCGAGGTGACGCCCTCGACGGTGCCGCCGGCCGCGGCGAGGGCCTGCTGCAGGCTCGCGCCGCGGCCCAGGGCCAGGCCGGCGCGGTGGTTGCGCGAACGCGGCGACCCGCAGGTGGCGACGAGGTCGCCGACGCCGGCGAGCCCGGCGAAGGTGGAGGCCCGTGCGCCCAGCGCGAGCCCGAGGCGGGTGGTCTCGGCCAGCCCGCGGGTGAGGACGGCGGCGTGCGCGTTGGCGCCGTGCCCGGCGCCCTCGACGACGCCGACGGCGAGGGCGACGACGTTCTTCACCGCTCCGGCGACGTCGACGCCGATGACGTCGCCGGTGGGCTCGGCGCGGAAGGCGGCCGAGGTGCACGCGGCCGCCAGCCGGGCCGCGGTGGGCTCGGCGGTGCAGGCGACGACGGTGGCGGCGGGGTCGCGGCGGGCGATCTCGGCGGCGAGGTTGGGACCGGAGACGGCGGCGATCCGCTCGGGGCCGGCGCCGGTGACCTCGGCGACGACCTCGGTGCCGAACAGGCCGGTGCCGGTCTCGACACCCTTGGCGAGGCACAGCAACGGCACGTGCGGCAGCAGCGGGCGCCAGGCGGTCAGCTGCGCGCGCAACCGCTGCAGGGGGACGGCGAGCACGACGAGGTCGGCGCCGTGCAGGGCGCGGGCGGCGTCGGTGGTGGCGTCCACGGCGGCGGGCAGCGGCGCGTCGCCGAGGTAGGCGCTGTTGGTGCGGCGGGTGCGGACCTCCTCGGCCACCTCGGCCCGGCGTGCCCACAGGGTGACGCGGCAGCCGGCGTCGGCCAGGACGAGGGCGAACGCGCTGCCCCAGGCTCCGGCACCGAGGACGGCGACACGCGGGGACGAGGTGGACGGGAACGGCGGCACGCGTGTCACGCTAGGGCAGCGCGGACACGCCGCAGCGCCGGGCCTGCGGGTCTTTATCTCACATGTGATATACCGTGGCGCTCATGGCAGTCTCCACCGAGCAGATGACCCCGCCCACGGGTGACCACCTCACCCAGATCGGCGCGCTCATCCGTGACGCTCGCAAGCACCGCGGCCTGACCCAGGTCCAGCTGGCCGAGCGGCTGGGCACCTCCCAGAGCGCGGTGCACCGCATGGAACAGGGCCAGCAGAACGTCACCATCGACATGCTGCAGCGCGTCGGCCACGCCCTGCAGGACGACTTCGTCTCGATCGGGCGACCGGCCCCCACCCACCTGCGCGTGCACGGCGGCACCCAGCTCTCCGGGAGCATCGCCGTGAAGTCCAGCAAGAACGCCGGCGTGGCGCTGCTGTGCGCAGCCCTGCTGAACCGCGGCCGCACCACGCTGCGGGGGGTCGCGCGGATCCTGGAGATCCACCGCATCCTCGACGTGCTGGGCAGCATCGGGGTCCGCTACGAGTGGATCAACGACGCCGACCTCGTCCTGGACGTGCCGGAGGCGCTGGACCTGGCCGCGATGGACTCCGAGACGGCGCGCCGCACCCGCAGCATCATCATGATGCTGGGGCCGCTGCTGCACCGCTACGAGGAGTTCCAGCTGCCCTACGCCGGCGGCTGCGACCTGGGCACGCGCACCGTCGAGCCCCACATGGTGGCCCTGCGCCCCTTCGGGCTGCAGGTCACCGCGACCACCGGCCACTACCACGCCGTGGTGGACCGCTCGGTGCGCCCGCAGCGCCCCATCGTCCTGACCGAGCGGGGCGACACCGTCACCGAGAACGCGCTGCTGGCCGCGGCCCGCACCGACGGCGTCACCACCATCCGCAACGCCAGCCCGAACTACATGGTCCAGGACCTGTGCTTCTTCCTGGAGCTGCTGGGGGTGCGCATCGAGGGCATCGGCACCACGACCCTCGTCGTGCACGGCGTACCGGACATCGCCGTGGACGTGGACTACTCCCCCTCGGAGGACCCGGTGGAGGCCATGAGCCTGCTCACCGCGGCGATCGTCACGCACTCGGAGCTGACGGTCACCCGTGCGCCCATCGAGTTCCTCGAGATCGAGCTGGCGATCCTGGAGGAGATGGGCCTGCACTACGACCTGTCCGAGGAGTACGCGGCGGCCAACGGGCGCACCCGGCTGGTGGACATCACGGTCCACCCCTCCTCGCTGAAGGCGCCGATCGACAAGGTCCACCCCATGCCGTTCCCGGGCCTGAACATCGACAACCTGCCGTTCTTCGCGGTCATCGCGGCGAGCGCGGAGGGTTCCACCACCGTCCACGACTGGGTCTACGACAACCGCGCCATCTACCTGACGGAACTGAACCGGCTGGGGGCGCGCGTGAAGCTGCTGGACCCGCACCGGGTGCTGGTGGAGGGCCCGACCCGCTGGTCGGGCGCGGAGGTGCTGTGCCCGCCGGCGCTGCGCCCGGCGGTGGTCGTGCTGCTGGCGATGCTGGCCGCCAAGGGCACCTCGGTGCTGCGCAACGTGGACATCATCGCCCGCGGCTACGAGCAGCTGGCCGAGCGGCTGACCCCGCTGGGCGCGCGGATCGAGACGTTCCGCGACTGAGCCGCCCGGTTCACGCGAACGCCCCCGCCCGGGTTCCCGGGTGGGGGCGTTCGCGTGGGCGCCGCGGGCCGGGCCGCGGCGCGGGCCTGCTCGTCGGAGCGCTCGTCAGGCTTTCTTGGCCGTCCGGCGCGCGGTGGTCGCGCGAACCGGCGCGGCCGTCTTGGCCGGGGCGGCCGTCTTGGCGGGAGCCGCCTTCTTGGCCGCGGCGCCGGCGGCCGGGCGCGTGGCGGCCCGGCCGGTGGTGGCGCGGGTGGTGGCCGCCGGGCTCGCGGCCCTGCGGGCCGTGGTGCTGCGGGCCGGCGCGGGGGCCGTGGTGGCGGCCGGCGCGGTCTTCGCGGGCGCGGCCTTCTTCGCCGCGGCCGCGGTACCGCCGTTCTTCTCCTTCAGGGACGCGGCGTAGGCGCGCAGCGCCTTGCTGTCGGAGACGACCTCCTTGAAGGCGGTTCCCGGGCGGAACCGGGGCACGGAGGTCTTCTTGATCTTCACGGCCTCGCCGGTGCGCGGGTTGCGCCCCGTGCGGGCGTTGCGCGCCTGCTTCTCGAAGGTGCCGAAGCCGCTGATGGCGACCTTCTCGCCCTTGGCGACGGCCACGGTGATGGTCTCGACGAGGGCCTCCACGGCCGCCGTCGCCTGCTTCCTGCCGCCCAGGCGCGTCTCGAGCGCCTCGACCAGTTCCGCCTTGTTCACGAAGGGCCTCCCGGTGGTCCGTGTCGTCCGTGCTGACACAACTCGCGCGGCGGTACGCGCGCGGCCGAGCAGGAGCCCGACGGGAGGAACGGTACGACCCGCGATCACCGGCGTCCACCAGACGCGCGGCGCCGAGCCGTTGCGGCGCAAGCGAGTCGGCCCCGGCGGTGGGCGGGGCCGCTGTGGCGCAGCGGGTTCGGCGGGCCCGCTGCGGGACGCTCCGGCACGCAGCGCCCGGCGGCGAGGCCCACCACCCGACCCTCGTGAACCGTTGGGGCGCAGCGAGTCGGGAACGACGAGGCCCCGGTCCCCCCTGCGGCGCAGCGGGGATCGGGGCCTTCGCGGACAGCGGGTCAGGCCTCCGCGCGGGCGGGCAGCGTGGCGGGCTTGAAGGAGGGCCGCCGCGACTCGAAGTCGGTGATGGCGTCGGCGTGGCGCAGGGTGAGGCTGATGTCGTCCAGCCCCTCCAGGAGCCGCCACCGGATGGAGGAGTCGACCTGGAAGCGAGCGGTGAAGTCGTCGACGCGCACGACCTGCTCGAGCAGGTCGACGGTCACCTCGGTGCCCGGGTGGGCCTCCAGCGCCTTCCAGATGAGCTCGATGTCGCTCTGCTCGACGACGGCGGCCAGCAGGCCCTGCTTGCCCGAGTTGCCGCGGAAGATGTCCCCGAACCGGGGCGCGAGGACCGCCTTGAAGCCGTAGTCGCGCAGCGCCCAGACGGCGTGCTCACGGCTGGACCCGGTGCCGAAGTCCTTGCCGGCCACCAGCACGGAGCCGGCGCGGTAGGGCTCCTGGTTGAGCACGAAGGACGGGTCGCCGCGCCAGGCGGCGAAGAGGGCGTCCTCGAACCCGGTCTTGGTGACGCGCTTGAGGTAGACGGCGGGGATGATCTGGTCGGTGTCGACGTCCGTGCGCCGCAGGGGGACCCCCACGCCGGTGTGGACGGTGAACTTCTCCACGGTTGGCTCCTCAGGCTCTCAGGCGACGGGTCGGGCGACGGGCTCGAGGTCGGCCGGCGAGCTGAGCGTGCCGCGCACGGCGGTCGCCGCGGCCACCAGCGGGCTGACGAGGTGGGTGCGCCCGCCCTTGCCCTGCCGGCCCTCGAAGTTGCGGTTCGACGTCGACGCGCAGCGCTCGCCGGGCGCGAGCTGGTCGGGGTTCATGCCCAGGCACATCGAGCAGCCGGCGAAGCGCCAGTCGGCGCCGAACTCCTTGAAGACCACGTCGATGCCCTCGGCCTCGGCCTGCAGGCGCACCTTCGCCGAGCCGGGGACGACCATGACGCGCACGTCGTCGGCCTTGCGGCGGCCGCGCACCACCTCGGCGGCGGCCCGGAGGTCCTCGATGCGGCTGTTGGTGCAGGAGCCGATGAAGACGGTGTCGACGGGGATCTCGCGCATGGGGGTGCCACCGGCCAGGCCCATGTACTCGAGGGCGCGCTCGACGCCCTGGCGCTCACCGTCATCGCCGATCTGCTCGGGGACGGGCACGGACCCGGACAGCGGTACGCCCTGGCCGGGGTTGGTGCCCCAGGTGACGAAGGGTTCCAGCGCGGAACCGTCGAGGACGACCTCGGCGTCGAACTCGGCGTCGTCGTCGGTCCGCAGCGTGCGCCAGTGCTCCACGGCCGCGTCCCAGTCCGCGCCCCGAGGGGCGTGCGGACGCCCCTTCAGGTACTCGAACGTGGTCTCGTCCGGGGCGACCATGCCCGCGCGCGCACCGGCCTCGATCGACATGTTGCAGATCGTCATCCGGCCCTCCATGGACAGGGCGCGGATCGCCTCGCCGCGGTACTCCAGGACGTAGCCCTGGCCGCCGCCGGTCCCGATCTCCGCGATGACGGCGAGGATGACGTCCTTGGCCGTCGTACCGGGCTTGAGCCGGCCGTTGACCGTGATGGCCATCGTCTTGAACGGCTTCAGCGGCAGCGTCTGGGTGGCCAGGACGTGCTCGACCTCGCTCGTGCCGATGCCCATGCCCAGCGAGCCGAACGCGCCGTGGGTGGAGGTGTGCGAGTCGCCGCACACCACGGTCATGCCGGGCTGGGTGAGGCCCAGCTGCGGGCCGACGACGTGGACGATGCCCTGCTCGGCGTCGCCGAGGGGGTGGATGCGCACGCCGAACTCGGCGCAGTTGCTGCGCAGCGTCTCCAGCTGCTTGGCGGAGGTGCGGTCCTGCAGCAGCGAGAGCGGGCGGTCGATGTCCGCGGTCGGGGTGTTGTGGTCCTCGGTGGCGATCGTCAGGTCCAGGCGCCGCACACCGCGCCCGGCCAGGCGCAGGCCGTCGAAGGCCTGCGGGCTGGTGACCTCGTGCAGGAGGTGCAGGTCGATGTAGAGCAGGTCCGGCTCGCCGTCCTGCCCGCGCCGGACGACGTGCTCGTCCCACACCTTCTGCGCCAGCGTGCGTCCCACGGTCGCTCTCCCCTCGTCCGCGCCGCTGCTGCGGCGCCGGGACGTCCATCGGTCCTTGCGTCTCAAGCCTTGAGACGCCAGTATCGCTCCGTGGACAAGAGTAGCGGAGTCGGCGTGCTGGACAAGGCCGTGCACGTGCTGAGCGCCCTGGAGGCGGGCCCGGCCAGCCTGGCGCAGCTGGTGGCGCTCACGGGCCTGGCACGGCCCACGGCCCACCGCCTCGCCGTCGCCCTGGAGCACCACCGCCTCGTCGCGCGCGACCTGCAGGGCCGCTTCGTGCTGGGCGACCGGCACGCCGAGCTGGCCGCCGCCGCCGGGGAGGACCGGCTCGTGGCCGTGGCCGGCCCGCTGCTGACCGCCCTGCGCGACACCACCGGCGAGAGCGCCCAGCTGTACCGCCGCCACGGCGAGCACCGGGTGTGCATCGCCGCCGCCGACCGCCTGCACGGCCTGCGCGACACCGTGCCCGTGGGCGCGTCCATGACGATGGCCGCCGGGTCGGCCGCGCAGGTGCTGCTCGCCTGGGACGATCCCGAGCGGCTGTCCGTGGAGCTGCTGGGCGCCCGCTTCGACGCCGCCACGCTGTCCGGGGTGCGCCGGCGCGGCTGGGCGCACTCCAGCGGCGAGCGCGAACCGGGGCTGGCCTCGGTCAGCGCGCCGGTGCGCGGGCCCTCGGGGCGGGTGGTGGCCGCCGTGTCCGTCTCCGGCCCGGCGGAGCGCTTCGGGCGCCACCCGGGCCGCCGGCACGCCGACGCCGTGCTGGCCACCGCCGAGTCCTTCACGGCCGCGCTGCGCCCCGCCGAGCTGCCGGCGCAGGCGGTGCCGCCGGACGCCCGGGGAGTGGACGCCTGACGGCGGGCGTCAGGCGGTCCGGGCGGGCGTCGGGGCGGTCCAGGCGAGCAGCGCGGGGCCCTCCTGGCCGGGCCAGGTCCCGACGAGGGTGGACGCGCCCGCGGGGGCCGCGGCGGTCCCGTCGAGGACGCGCACCACGCCCACCCGCGCACCCCCCACCGCAGCCGTCGTGACCTGCCCGGCGAGGGGCCCGGTCCCCGGCTCGCCCGCGGCGACCCGCACGAGCGGGGCGGGCAGCGGGGCGCCGGCGGGGTCCACCAGGACCGCCTGCCGGGCGCGGCCGGCCAGCACGTCGGTGAGCACCCTCGCGAACACGGGGTCCCCGCCGGCGTCGTAGACCCAGCGCCGCCCCAGCACGGAGTGCTCCATCGTGCCCACGAGGCGGTCGGCCGCCCCGGGCTGCTCCGCGCCCCGGTAGGCCAGCGGGACGTGCACGAGCACCCCCGCGACGCGCACGAGGTGGGCCTCCAGGCCCACCTCGCCGTCGGGGTCGTCGAAGCGGTAGGCCCCCACCGCTCCCGGCTCGCCCGCCCCCTCGGGGCACCACGGCTGCGAGGGCAGCCAGCGGGCGATGAGCTCGAGCTTCGTCGGGACCAGGTGCGCCTGGTGGATGACGGCCACGGGCCGCAGCCTAGGCCCCGGACGGCTCGCGCAGCCGCATCCGCTGGGCGGCGCGCTCGCCGCGGGCGGACACCGGCACGCTGCGCGTGGCGGCGGCCAGGCCGGCCACGGGAACGTCCACGGCGATGGACTCGTGGTGGCCGGCGGGCACCGCGTACGTCTCGTGCCAGACGCCGACCGCTCCGCGGGCGGCGCGGGCGCGGGCGTTGAACCGCTGCCAGGCGCGTCGGTGCAGGCCGCCGTCGCGCTGCGCGTAGGCGTGCAGGGACTCCACGTCGCGCCAGTACTGCACGACGAAGGGGCCGCCGGAGCCCCAGCAGGTGCGCATCCCGAGCACCCCGTGCTCGGGGTGCTCGGCCAGCTCGCGCAGCATCGGCGGCATGGCGAGCAGGACGGGCAGCCACGCCCGCACCCGCCACGGGGAGTTGATGCGCATGCCGACGAGGAAGACGACGACACCGTCGTCGTGGACGTGGGTGGTGCGGCCGGTGCGGGTCCTCACGGTGACCTCCAGGGCGGGCCGGTGATTGGATAGCTGCACTGCCCAGCATTGGACAGCGGAACTATCCAGTCAAGGGGTCCCCGTGCTCGTCTCCGCCCTGGCCGCCGCGAGCGGCGTGCCCGTCCCGACGATCAAGTACTACCTGCGCGAGGGGCTGCTGCCCCCGGGCCGGGCGACGGGCGCCACGCGCGCCGAGTACGGCGAGGAGCACGTCCGGCGCCTGCGCCTGGTGCGCGCGCTGACCGAGGTGGGCGGGCTGCCGATCGCCCGCGTCCGCGACGTGCTGGCCTGCCTGGACGGCACGACGCCCCTGACGACCGCGCTGGGCACGGCCCACGACGCGCTGGCGGGCTCCCCCGCACCCGAGGCTCCCGCCGACGGTGCGGGGGCGGCCGCGGCCCTCGTCGCGGACGCCGGCTGGCGGGTCGACCCCCGCTGCGCCAGCCTCGCTCAGCTGGGTGCCGCGCTGGCGGCCCTGGCCGGAGCGGGCTTCCCCGTGGAGCCGGCGGCGCTGCAGCGGTACGCGCGCGCCGCGGACGCGGTCGCGCGCGAGGAGGTCGACGCCATCCCGGGCGAGGACGTCGCCGACGCGGTGGAGTTCGCCGTGCTGGGGACCGTCCTGCACGAACCGGTGCTGCTCGCCCTGCGGCGCCTGGCCCAGCAGCACCACTCCGCACGGCGCTTCGGCGGGCCGCCCCCGCCGGAGGGGTGACGGGCACCGGGCACGACGAAGGCCCCCGGTCGTCGACCGGGGGCCTTCAGGAGTAGCCCCGACGGGATTCGAACCCGCGCTACCGCCTTGAGAGGGCGGCGTGCTAGGCCGCTACACAACGGGGCCCTAGCTCACTCGTTCCCACAGGAACGTCCTTCATCCAGCACGAGACGACCGGCGATCGACCGGGAATCTCCTGCAGTAGCCCCGACGGGATTCGAACCCGCGCTACCGCCTTGAGAGGGCGGCGTGCTAGGCCGCTACACAACGGGGCCCTAGCTCGCTCAGCTCAGCGTTCACGGAGTCTCACCGGTGATCGACTGTGCCGCGCGCTGGGGTACCAGGACTCGAACCTAGACTAACTGAACCAGAATCAGTCGTGCTGCCAATTACACCATACCCCATGGTGATCTCCCGGCCGGCGAACCGCCCGGGCGCGTCGCAGACTCTACCGGGTCCCGGCGCCGCTCCCCAAATCGGCACCCGGGCGCCCGACCTGAGCCGTCCGGCGTCCCGTCCCGCCCCGCACGGGGGCGGAACGGGACGCCGGTGTCAGCCCAGCGTGGAACGCAGCCGCCGCAGCCGCACCAGCGACGCGTCGCGGCCCAGGATCTCCATCGACTCGAACAGCGGCGGGGAGACCCGCCGGCCCGTCACGGCCGTGCGCAGGGGCGCGAAGGCGAACTTGGGCTTGATCCCCAGCCCGTCGACGACCGCGGCGCGCAGCGCCGCCTCGATCCCGGGCGTGACCCACTCCGCCAGCCCCTCCAGGGCCGCCAGCGCGGCGTCGAGCACGTCGGCGGCCTCCGGGCGCAGCGCCGCGACCGCGTCCTGCTCCAGCACCACGTCCTCGTCCGCGGTGAACAGGAAACCCAGCATCCCGGGCGCCTGGCCGAGGAGGGTCATGCGCTCCTGCACCAGGGGCGCCGCGTCGGCCAGCCGCTGCCGCTGCTCGGTGGTGGGCTCGGCCGGCAGCACGCCGGCGGACTGCAGGTACGGCACCAGGCGCTCGCGGAAGTCCTCCGGCGCGAGCATCCGCAGGTGCGTGGCGTTGATCGCCTCGGCCTTGGCGACGTCGAAGCGCGCCGGGGAGGCGTTGACGTCGGCGACGTCGAAGGCGGCGACCATCTCCTCCAGGGTGAAGACGTCGCGGTCCTCGGCGATGCCCCAGCCCAGCAGCGCCAGGTAGTTCAGCAGCCCCTCGCGGGTGAAACCCCGCTCGCGGTGGTGGAAGAGGTTCGACTCGGGGTCGCGCTTGGACAGCTTCTTGTTGCCCTCCCCCATGACGTACGGCAGGTGCCCGAAGCGCGGGACGTCCCGCGCGACGCCGATGTCGATGAGCGCCTCGTACAGCGCGATCTGGCGGGCGGTGGAGCTCAGCAGGTCCTCCCCGCGCAGCACGTGGGTGATGCCCATGAGCGCGTCGTCCACGGGGTTGACCAGGGTGTACAGCGGCTCTCCGTTCGCGCGCACCAGGACGGGGTCGGGGAAGGAGCCGGCCTTGAACTCGATGCGTCCACGCACGAGGTCGTCGAAGGAGTAGTCGCGGTCCTGCGGCACCCGCAGCCGCAGCGTGGGCTGCCGGCCCTCGGCCCGGAAGGCGGCGACCTGCTCCGGGGTCAGGTCGCGGTCGTGGTTGTCGTAACCCAGCACCTTGGAGCGACCGGCGGCCTCGTGGCGGGCCTCGATCTCCTCCGCCGTCGAGTACGACTCGTACAGGTGCCCGGCCGCCAGCAGCCGCTGCACGACGTCGTCGTAGATCCCGCGGCGCAGGCTCTGCCGGTACGGCTCGTGCGGACCGCCGACGTCGACGCCCTCGTCCCAGTCCAGGCCCAGCCAGCGCAGCGCGTCGAGGATCTGCGCGTAGCTCTCCTCGCTGTCGCGCGCGGCATCGGTGTCCTCGATGCGGAACACGAACGTGCCGCCGGTGTGGCGGGCGTAGGCCCAGTTGAACAAGGCCGTGCGGATCAGCCCGACGTGCGGGGTGCCCGTCGGGGAGGGGCAGAAGCGGACCCGGACGCCGGAGGGTCCGGGCGCCGGGACGGCGGGGGCGGGAGCGGTCTCAGTCATGGCCCCGCCAGCCTATTGCCGCCGCGGTCCACCGTGCCGCCCGCGCCCCCGTGCCGCCTGCCGCCCCGCGGCTCAGTCCCGGGGCGCCGTGAACGGCGTGGACAGGGTGCCGATGCCCTCCACCTCGACGTCGACGCGCTGACCGGCCCGCACGGGGCCGACCCCGGCCGGCGTGCCGGTGAGGATGACGTCGCCCGGCAGCAGGGTCATGGCGCGCGAGACGTGCGCGACGATCGAGGGCACGTCGTGGACCATCAGCGAGGTGCGCCCGTCCTGGACGACCTCACCGGCGTCGTCGGGGTCGGCGCTCGCGGCGAGCCGGGTGACGATGCGCACGTCGGAGGGGTCCAGCTCCGTCTCGATCCACGGTCCCAGCGGCGTGAACCCGTCGGCGCCCTTGGCGCGCCACCACTGCTGGTCCGGGCCCTGCAGGCTGCGCGCGGTGACGTCGTTGGCGACCGTGTAGCCGTAGACGACGTCGCCGACCCGCTCACGGGGCACGTCCTTGCACAACCGGCGGATCACCACGGCCAGCTCGCCCTCGTAGTGCAGCTCCTCCCCCGCCCAGCCCGGGATCGGCAGCGGGTCGCCCGGGCCGGCGACGGAGGTGTTCGGCACCGTGAAGACCAGCGGCTCGGCGGGCACCTCGTTGCCCAGCTCCGCGGCGTGGGCGGCGTAGTTGCGACCGACCCCCAGCACCTTGCTGCGGGGGATCACGGGGGCCAGCAGCCGCGCGTCGGCCAGGGGCACCCGCTCACCGGTCGGGTTCAGCGGCGCGAAGAGGGGATCGCCGGAGACGACGAGGATCTCCTCCTCCCCCGGCGCGCCGTCCACCACGCCGTAGCGCGGGTCGGAACCGGCGGAGGTGAACCTGGCGATGCGCATGCCGAGCACCCTAGTGAGCCGGGGGGCGCGCGTCGCACCCCGCGGGGCTGCACGGGGTGCGCCGGGCCGCGACGGGCCGCGACGGGGTGGCCGGGCGCCGGGCGGGCGGCGTCAGACCAGGCGCGTCATCCAGCCGTGCGGGTCCTGCGCGCGGCCGTACTGCACGTCCAGCAGCTGCCGCCGGATCGTGGCGGTGACCTCACCGGGGCCGCCGGTGCCGTGCACGAGCTCACCGTCGCGGGAGACCAGCTTGCCCACGGGGGTGACCACGGCCGCGGTGCCGCACGCGAACACCTCGGTGATGCGCCCGGAGGCGACGCCCTCGCGCCACTCGTCGATGCTCACGCGGCGCTCGGAGACCTCGTGGCCGAGGTCCTCCGCCAGCTCCAGGATCGAGGCGCGGGTGATGCCCTCGAGGATCGTGCCGGTCAGCTCGGGCGTGACGATCGTGCCGTCGTCGTGGACGAAGAACAGGTTCATCCCGCCGAGCTCCTCGACGTACCGGCGCTCGGTGGCGTCCAGGAAGCAGACCTGGTCGCAGCCGTGCTCGTGCGCCTCGTCCTGCGCGGCCAGGCTCGCGGCGTAGTTGCCGCCGCACTTGGCCGAGCCGGTGCCGCCGAAGGCGGCGCGGGTGTAGTCCTGCGACAGCCAGATGGAGACCGGCTTCACGCCGCCGGTGAAGTAGCTGCCCGCCGGGGAGGCGATGACGAGGAACTTCACCTCGTGCGCGGAGCGGACCCCCAGGAAGGCCTCGGTGGCCACCATGAACGGGCGCAGGTACAGCGAGGACTCCCCGCCGCTGGGCACCCACGCCTCGTCGGCGCGCACCAGGGAGGTGACGGCCTCGAGGAACATCTGCTCGGGGACCTCGGGCAGCGCCAGCCGGCGCGCGGAGCGGGCCAGGCGGGCGGCGTTGGCCTCCGGGCGGAAGGACCAGACGCTGCCGTCGGCGTGCCGGTAGACCTTCATCCCCTCGAAGACCTCCTGCGCGTAGTGCAGGACGGCCGCGGCCGGGTCCAGCTGCAGCGGGCCGTAGGGCACGACCGCGGCGTCGTGCCAGCCGGCGCCCTTCGTCCACGTGGCGATCGCCATGTGGTCGGTGAAGTGCTTGCCGAAGCCGGGGGCCGCCAGGATCTCCGCGCGGCGCTCGGGGCTCACCACGGCGGCCGAGCCCTGAACGGGGAAGCTCATCGGGGTCTCGGTCGCGGTGGTGCTCACGGGTGCTCCTCGCAGAAGGCGGGCAGGCGGTGGTTCGGTGCGGACGACGGTACCCCCGGCGGCCTCGCCGGGGACGGGCGGTTCAGCGGGCGGCGAGCGCCGCCAGGGCGTCGCCGACGGCTGCGGTGCTGCGCGGGCCGGCGACCTCCCCGGAGGCGCGGCGGGCCAGGTCGGCGGTGACGGCGGCGTCCACGCGGGCGGCCGCGTCGGCCAGGCCCAGGTGCTCGAGCAGCAGGGCGACGCTGAGCACGGCGGCGGTGGGGTCGGCGAGCTGCCTGCCGGCGATGTCGGGGGCGGAACCGTGCACGGGCTCGAACATGCTGGGCGCGGTGCGGTCGGGGTTGACGTTGCCGGAGGCGGCCAGCCCGATGCCGCCGGTCACGGCGGCGGCGAGGTCGGTGAGGATGTCGCCGAAGAGGTTGTCGGTGACGACCACGTCGAAGCGGGCCGGGTCGGTGACGAGGAAGATGGTCGCGGCGTCGACGTGCAGGTAGTCCACGGACACCTCGGGGAACTCCGCGCCCACGGCCTCGACGGTGCGCCGCCACAGGTGCCCGGCGTGCACGAGGACGTTGTGCTTGTGCACGAGCGTGAGCTGCTTCCGCGGGCGGGCGGCGGCGCGGGCGAAGGCGTCACGCACGACGCGCTCGACGCCGAAGGCGGTGTTGACGCTGACCTCGGTGGCGATCTCGTGCGGGGTGCCCACGCGCAGGGCGCCGCCGTTGCCGACGTAGGGGCCCTCGGTGCCCTCGCGCACGACGACGAAGTCGACCTCGCCGGGCGCGGCCAGCGGGCTGGGCACGCCGGGGTAGAGCTTGGAGGGGCGCAGGTTGACGTAGTGGTCCAGCGCGAAGCGCAGCTTCAGCAGCAGCCCGCGCTCCAGCACGCCGCTGGGCACGCTCGGGTCGCCGACCGCGCCGAGCAGGATCGCGTCGTGACCGCGGACCTCCTCCAGGACGGAGTCCGGCAGCGTCTCGCCGGTGCGGTGGTACAGGCGGGCGCCGAGGTCGTACTCCGTGGTCTCGACCGTCGCGCCCGTGCCGTCGAGGACGGCGCCGAGCACCTTCAGGGCCTCGGCCGTCACCTCCTGGCCGATGCCGTCGCCGGGGATGACCGCGAGCCGCAAGGTGTCCGCCATGCCCGTGAGGCTATCGGAGCGCCGGGCCGCTGTGTCCAGCATCCGGGACCGTCGTCTCGACAGGCGGACAGCGGTCTCCCCCCGCGGGGGGACGCCCCGGGTGCGCCCACGGGCTGACGACCCGCGGCCCGGGCCCCGCCTACGCTCGTGCGGTGCAGAAGCAGAACGTGTTCGACCGGCTCGTGGCCTGGCCCCGCGTCCACGTGCTGCTCCTCGACTCGCTGGGCGCGCTCGCCCTCACCTTCGTCTGCGTCGCCACCGCCAGCGCCACCGGTGGCGGCGCGGTCCTCGTCAGCGTGCTCATGTGCCTGCCGCTGGCCGCGCGCCGCGTGCGCCCGGAGCTCAGCGGCGGGCTCGTGGCCGCCGGCGGGCTGCTGCAGCCGGTGCTCGCGGCCGACCCGCAGGTGGCCAACGTCGCGGTGCTCGTCGCCCTGTACTCCCTGGCCGCCTACGCCGCGCCGTGGGCCTCGCGCGGCGGCCTGCTGCTGGGGCTGTTCGGCGCGCTGGTGGCACCGGCCCGCTACGTGCTCCCCTCGGTGGACCTGCTCAACGCCCTGGCCGCCGCGCTGTTCATCGCCGTGCTCGTCGTGGCCACCTGGCTGCTGGGCCGGTTGCGGCGCGCCTCACGCCGCAACGAGCAGGCCCTGATGGAGCGCGCCCGCCTGCTGGAGAACGAGCGGGAGAACGAGTCCCGCCTGGCCGCCACCGCCGAGCGCCAGCGCATCGCCCGCGAGATGCACGACGTCGTCGCCCACTCCCTGTCGGTGATCATCGCGCAGGCCGACGGCGGGCGGTACGCGGCCGCGGCGAACCCGGCTGCCGCCGCGGAGGTCCTGGGCACCATCTCCAGCACCGGCCGCCAGGCGCTGGCGGACATGCGCAACCTGCTGGGCGTGCTGCGCCAGGGGCCGGGTGACGAGCGCACCCCGCAGCCCGACGCCGCGCAGGTGGCCGACCTCGTGGAGCAGGTGCGGGCCAGCGGCCTCGACGTCGCGCTGGACGTCACCGGTGAACCGCGCGAGGTGCCGCCGGCCGTCGGCCTGGCCGCGTACCGCATCGTGCAGGAGTCCCTCACGAACGTCCTCAAGCACGCCGGCCCCGCCGCCCGCGCCCGCGTCGAGGTCCGCTGGGACCCGGACGCGCTGCGGCTGGGCGTGGACGACGACGGGCGCGGCGCCGCCGCCCTGGTCACCCCCAGTCCCGGGGGGCAGGGCCTGGCCGGCATGGCCGAGCGGGCCCGGCTGCACGGCGGTGCCGTGGTCACCGGCCCGCGCCCGGGCGGCGGGTTCAGCGTCCGTGCCACGCTGCCGTACGCGTCGCCGCGCTGAGCGGTGCCCGACCCGTCCCGTCCCGACCCCGGAGGTCCCCGTGCCCGCCGTCCGCGTCGTCCTCGTCGACGACCAGCAGCTCGTCCGCGCGGGTTTCCGCATGGTCATCGACTCCCAGCCCGACCTGGAGGTGGTCGGCGAGGCCTCGGACGGGCTGGCCGCGCTCCAGCTCGTCGAACGCACCGACTGCGACGTCGTCCTGATGGACGTGCGCATGCCCGGCATCGACGGCATCGAGGCCACCCGGCGCATCACCACCGCACCGCGGGCCGAGGGGGACCCCGCGCCGCGGGTCGTGGTGCTGACCACGTTCGACCTGGACGAGTACGTCGTGGCCGCGATCGGCGCGGGAGCCAGCGGGTTCCTCCTGAAGGACGCACCGCCGGAGGAGATGCTCGCCGCCGTGCGCACCGTGCACGCCGGGGACGCGGTCATCGCCGCCAGCTCCACCCGCCGCCTGCTGCAGCACGTCGGCCCGATGCTGCGCCAGGGCGCGGCCTCCCCCGCCGCCCCGCGGGCGCTGCCGCCGGACCTCACCCCGCGCGAGCTGGAGGTGCTGGAGTGCATGGCGCACGGGCTGACGAACTCCGAGATCGCCGAGCGGTTCGTGGTGTCGGAGGCCACCGTCAAGACGCACGTGGGCCGGGTGCTCGCCAAGACCGGTTCGCGCGACCGGGTGCAGGCCGTCGTGCTGGCCTACACCGCGGGCATGGTGCAGCCCGGGGACGTGCTGCGCGACGCCCGCTGAGGCGGCCCCGCGGACCGGCCGCGCGCGTACGACCCGGGGATGACGCGCGGCCGGGGCCTCCACCGGTGGGGCGAGGCCGTGGCGGCACGCGGATCAGCTCCGCGCCCGACGCGGCGGCGCCCGCTGCGTCCCTACGGTCGAGGGGTTCGACGCCGGCAGTGCCGGCACGCCCCGACCGCGAGGAGAACCCCCGTGCCCACACCGCGCCCCACCCGCTCCCCGGAGGTGCTGCACGCCGCGGTGCCGGCGGTGCGCGCCGTCGGCCTGCGCAAGACGTACGGACGCGGCGACGCCGCCGTGCACGCCCTGGCGGGCGTGGACGTGGAGTTCTCCCGCGGGGAGTTCACCGCCATCATGGGCCCCTCGGGCTCCGGCAAGTCCACCCTGATGCACTGCCTGGCGGGGCTGGACACCGCCAGCGCCGGGCAGGTGTTCCTGGGTGAGACCGAACTGACCGCGCTGCGCGACGCGGAGCTGACGCGCCTGCGCCGCGACCGGATCGGGTTCGTGTTCCAGTCGTTCAACCTGCTGCCGGTCCTGACCGCCGGGGAGAACCTCGTCCTGCCGATGCAGCTGGCCGGCCGCTCCCCCGACCGCGCGTGGCACGACGAGGTCGTGGACCGCCTCGGCCTGGCGAACCGTCTGCGGCACAAGCCGTCGGAACTCTCCGGCGGGCAGCAGCAGCGCGTGGCCGTCGGCCGCGCGCTGCTGCCCCGCCCGGACGTCGTGTTCGCCGACGAGCCCACCGGGAACCTCGACTCGCGCGCCGGAGCGGAGGTGCTGGGCCTGCTGCGCTCGGCCGTGCGCGAGTTCGGCCAGACCGTCGTGATGGTCACCCACGACCCGGTCGCGGCCAGCTACGCCGACCGCGTCGTGCTGCTGGCCGACGGGCACCTGGCCGGGGGCCTGACGGCGCCCACGTCCGACGACGTCATCGACGCCCTGCGCACCCTGGGGGCCTGACCCGTGCTGCGGACAACCCTGGCGCAGCTGCGCGCCCACGCCGGGCGGGTGCTCGCCTCCTGCCTGGCCGTCGTCATCGCCGTCGCCTTCGTCGTGGCGACCCTCGTGCTGAACTCCTCCGCGAGCGCCAGCCTGCTCAAGGCGGTCGGCGCGCCCTTCGTCACCAGCGCCGCCGTCGTGACCGCCGAGGCGGGCACCGACCCCGCGGCGGGCACCGCGGCGCTGCGCACGGCCGCGGAGCCGGTGAGCGCGCTGCCGGACGTCGCGCAGGTCTTCGCCGACCGCGAGGCCGACGTGCAGGTGCGCCTGCCCGGGCGCAGCGGGAGCTCCTACGCGCAGGCCGGTGCCGTCACGGCGCCCGGCCCGCTGCGCTGGGAGAGCACCAGCGCCGGCCGGCTGCCGGAGGCGCCCGGCGAGGTCGCCGTCAGCGACCGCCTCGGCGCTGCCGTGGGCGACGTCCTGGACGTCGAGCGGCAGCCGTCCGGCGACGCGGACGCCCCGGCCACCACCACGCAGGTGCGGGTCGTCGGGGTCGTGGACCTGCGAGGCGATCCGACCGCGGGGCTGTACGGGCGCCTGTTCGCCACCGAGGACCAGTTGCGGCAGTGGGGTGCGGCCGACGTCTCCCGGCTGCGGGTCGCGGCCGCCCCCGGCGCGGACGGCGACCAGGTGGCGGCCGCGGTCGCCGGCGCCGTGACGGGCGGTCTGGTCGTGCGCACCGGCGAGGAGGCCGCGCAGGACGTCGCGTCCACCTTCACGGGCGACGCGGCCGCGCTGACCACGGTCCTGCTGGTGTTCGGCGCCGTGACCGTCCTGGTCGCCGGCCTCGTCATCGCCAACACGTTCGCCGTGCTGCTGGCCCAGCGCACCCGTGAACTGGCGCTGCTGCGGTGCGTGGGTGCCACCCGCGGGCAGACCGCGCGCTCGGTGCTGCTGGAGGCGGCCGTGGTCGGCCTGCTGGCCTCGCTGGCCGGGGCGGCCGCCGGGGTGGGGCTGGCGGCGCTGGTCTCCCGGGTGGCCGCCGACGCGGACTCCCCCGTCCCGCTGGACGAGCTGCGGGTCCCGGTGCACGCCCTGGTGCTGGGCGTCGCGCTGGGCACCGTCGTGACGGTGCTGGCGGCCCTGGCGCCGGCTCGGGCCGCGACCCGCGTGGCGCCCCTGGCGGCGCTGCGGCCGCTGGTCGCCGCGCCGGTGCGTTCGCGCGGGGGGCTGCTCCGCCTGGTCGCCGGGCTGGTGCTCACCGTCCCCTCGGCGGCGGCCCTGGCCTGGTTCGCCGCGCAGGGCGTGCTGGAACCGGCGGTGCTGGCGGGAGCGGTGAACTTCGTCGGTGTCGTGCTGCTCAGCCAGCGGGCGGTCCCCGTGGTCGTGGGGCTGGCCGGGCGGCTGGTCCGGGGCGCCGGGACGCCCGCGCGACTGGCGGCCGGCAACGCGGTGCGCAACCCGCGCCGCACGGCGGCGACGGCGACGGCGCTGCTCATCGGCGTCACGCTGACCACCGCGATGGTCGTGGGGGCCTCCTCCACACGGGCCACCGCCGGGGGCCTGCTGGAGGCCGGCTACCCCACGGACGTCGTCGTCTCCTCCTGGGAGGAGCCGGTGGACGACGCGCTGCTGCAGCGGCTGGGTGAGGTGCCGGGGGTGGTGCGCGCCGTGCCGGTGCTGGAGGGCGAGGTGTCCCTCGGCGAGCTGGGCACGACGGGCGTGCTGGGCGTGGACCCCGACGAGGCGGCCGCGGTGGTGCGCTCGCAGCAGCGCGCCCCGGTCCCCGCCCCCGGGGAGCTGGTGGTGTCCGGGTACGCGGCCGGGGCGCTCGGCCTGGCGGCCGGCGGCACGGTGCGGATCTCCGCCGAGGGCGGCTCGCCCGTCGAGCTGAGCGTCGTCGTGGCACCCGACTCCGAGCAGGGGGTGCTCGCGACGGCCGCGGACCTCCGCCGCGCCGACCCGGCCGCGGTGGTGCGCGCCGCGTGGTTGCGCCTGGACGACTCCCTGGACGCGGCCGGCCAGGCCGAGGCCGTCGACGCGGTGTCCGAGGCGGTGGCCGCGGCGCTGCCCAGCAGCGACGTCAGCGGCGTCGTGGCGGTGCGCGCCGCCTTCGACCAGGTCCTGACGACCATGCTGCTCGTCGTCACCGGCCTGCTGGGCGTGGCGGTCGTCATCGCGCTGCTGGGCGTGGGCAACACCCTGGCGCTGTCGGTGGTGGAGCGGCGGCAGGAGTCCGGCCTGCTGCGCGCCCTGGGCCTGACCCGCGGGCAGCTGCGGGCGCTGCTGGCCTGGGAGGCGCTGCTGGTGGCCGGCGTGGCGGGGGTGCTGGGCGTCGCGCTGGGCACCGCGTACGGGCTGGCGGGCACCGCGTCGGTGCTCGCGGCGGAGGGGCCGGTCGTCCTCGACGTGCCGTGGCTGCGGATCGCCGGGATCGTGGTGGTCGCCGCGCTCGCCGGTGTGCTGGCCTCCGTGCTGCCGGCGCGGCGCGCGGCGCGCACGCCCCCCGTGGCCGCCCTCGCGGCCTGACGGCCGCCGACCCGGGGCGTGCGCGGGCGCGGGGAGCCGGGCGGGCGGAGGGGACCCGCCCGGTCCCCGCGCACCGGCCCCGGGCCGCTGGCGCGCGCGCGTGGCAGGCTGGCGGCATGGCTGTCGTGAAGATCAACGCGATCGAGGTCCCCGAGGGCGGCGGGCCGGAGCTGGAGCGCCGCTTCGCGCGCCGGATGGGTGCGGTGGAGGGCACGGAGGGCTTCCTGGGGTTCGAGCTGCTGCGCCCGGTGGCCGGTGAGTCCCGCTACTTCGTCTACACGAAGTGGGAGACCGAGGAGGCGTTCCAGGCGTGGGCGGGCGGGGGCGCGAAGGAGGCGCACGCCGGTGAGCGGGCGAAGCCGGTGGCCACCGGTGCCAGCCTGCTGGAGTTCGAGGTCGTCCTGGGCGCCGGGCCGGCCTGAGCCGCGGTGGCGGGCGGGTGGCCCCGCGGGGGCGACCCGCCCGTCTCGACGCCTCGCGCGCACGGGTCTACGTTGGGACCACCGGCTGGTTGCCGGTTCAACGACCTGGAGGGGGAACGCCGTGAGCGTGAAGCTCGCCATCGTGTACTACTCGGCCACCGGGACCGTGCGGGGCATGGCCCAGCGCGCCGCCGAGGCCGGTGAGCGCGCCGGTGCGGAGGTGCGGCTGCGGCAGGTCGCGCGCCAGACCACCGGCGGGGAGCGCGCCACCAGCGAGGCGCAGGCCGAGCACAGCGCGAACGCCACCGAGCCGGCCGCCACGGCCGACGACGTCGTGTGGGCCGACGCCGTCCTGTTCGGCTCCCCCACGCGCTACGGCAACATCGCCGGGCAGCTGAAGACCTTCATCGACTCCCTCGGCCCGCAGTGGGGCCAGGGCCTGCTGGCGGACAAGGTGTACGCCGGCTTCACCGCCAGCCAGACCGCCCACGGCGGGCAGGAGTCCACCCTGCTGGCGCTGTACAACACGATCCACCACTTCGGCGGCATCGTCGTGGCCCCCGGGTACACCGACCCGCTCAAGTTCGTCGACGGCAACCCCTACGGCGTCAGCCACGTCACCGGCGGGAACAACGACATCCCGCTGGGCGAGGCCGAGCTGGCCGCGCTGGACCACCTCGCCACCCGCGTCGTGACGGTCGCCGGGCGCCTGCGGGGCGAGTGACCCGCCCGCGCCGCTGACGGCCGTTCCCGACCCCCCGATCGGGAACGGCCGTCAGCGGCGCAGCTCGAGCAGTTCCCAGGTGCGCGCCTGCTGCGCGGTGCCGGCCGAGCACGTCAGCCGGTGCGCCGGCGCGCGGCCCTCCGCCAGGTCCACCTCCAGCGGGCCGTGCACGTCGAAGCGGACCCGCCAGCGCACCCGCCCGTCCGGCCCCTCGGGCAGGCGAGCGGCGTGCAGCGGCGTGAAGGCGTCGAGGCGGTCCTCGCCCAGCACCAGGCGCGCGTGCCCCTCGGCGGCCTGGACGACCCCCGCGTCGCCGCAGCGACCGCGCAGCCGGTCCGGCAGCACTCGGCCGGCGCGCACCGCGGCCAGCAGCGCTGACGCGTCGCCGGGTGCGAGGTGGCCGTGCACCGCGCCGCCGGGCAGGGACAGCGCGGTGGCGGCGAAGCGGTCCCCGCCCAGGTGCGAGCACTCCCACACCGCGGTCGCGTCCAGCGCGGCGAGCGCGGTGACGACGGGGCGCCCGCGCACCGCGCAGCACCAGTCCTTGCGCCCGTGCGTGCACACCAGCAGCAGCGGCCCCGTCGCATCCCGCCACCCCCCGTCCTCGGCGACCGCCGCCGTCAGGGCGTCGAGCGGGGAGAGGCGGGTGCGCAGCCGGGTGCGGCCGCGCCGGCAGTCGGCGAGGAACAGCCGCCGGGGCCCGCCGGGGTCGCGGCCGGCGGCGTCGGGGCGGCGAACCAGCAGCAGCTTCACCCCGCGCGCCGCGGCCACCTCGCGCAGCCGCGCGGTGGTGGCCTCCCCCAGCCGGGAGGCGGGCACCGCCCCCGGCCCCCACGGCCCGGGCTCCTCCACGAGCAGGTAGCCGCGAACGGGCGTGGCGGTGCCGAGCAGCTGGTCGCGGTCCTCCTGCGCCCGCGCGGCGCAGGAGAACCGCTCACCCACCGCGCCGGCAGGGCTCAGGCCGGCCCCGCGGGCAGCAGGACGTTCTCGCGCAGCAGGCGGCGCAGCACCACGAGCGCGTCGCCCTCGTCCACCCCGGTCCCCGCGGCCGCGAGCTCCCCGGCGCACGTGCTGGCCGAGGCCAGCACGTGCTCCAGGGCCGGGCGCACCCACCCGGGGAACGTCACCCGCCGGTCGGGCAGGACCAGCTCGACGCGGTCCCCGGCGTCGGCCAGCCGCGTCGTCAGCCCGCGGCGCGGGCGCAGGCGCGTGCCGGCCGCCAGCGCGCGCGCGGTGGCGTCCTGGGCGAGCGCCCCCACCGGCTCGGCGGGCACGGCCCGGTCGCGGCGGCGCTGCACGAGCCGGCGCACGGCGGCGTCGTCCAGGCCCTCCAGCCAGCGCGCCGCGGCGGTGCGGAAGGCGTCGACGTCGACGTCCTGCCCCGGCAGCGGCAGGGCGCGGCGCAGCGCGACGTCGTCGCGGCCGGCGCCGGCCACGGCGTCGGAGAGCACGTCGGCCCACGTGGTCGCCAGGAGCCCCACCGTCAGGTGCACCGAGCGGTCCTCGGTGGTGCGCGCGGAGTGCAGCCAGCCGCGGGGCAGGTAGAGGGCGTCGCCGGGCTCGAGCACGGTGTCGATCACCGGGGCCCGCCCGCCGACCGGGTCCGGGCCCAGCGCCTTCGACGGCTGCGACTTCAGCGGCAGCTCGACCACCGGCGGGTGGATCGTCCAGTGCTTGCGGCCGTCGACCTGCAGCACGACCACGTCGTGGGTGTCGTGGTGGGGCTTGAAGCCCTGCGCGCCCGGCGGCGTGACGTAGACGTTGACCTGGCACTGGTGGCCCAGCTCGGCGGCCAGGTCGGCGCAGAACGTCGCCAGCGGCGGCCACGTGCGGTGCAGCGCCTGCAGGACGATCGTGGCGCCGTCGGCGAAGGAGCGGGCGATCCCGTCGCTGTCGGGCAGGTCGTTCAGCTGCTGGTTGCCGGCGACGGCGCTGCGGGTGAAGGCGCTGCGCGGCAGGCCGACACCGTCCTTGACCATGGTGAAGAACGGGGTGCGCAGCGCGCGCGGGCCCAGCAGCTCGTCGACGTCGGCGGTGGACAGCAGGTCGTCGAAGTCGCCGCGGCCGCCCTGCGCGGAGCGCTCCGCGGCCCGCACCAGCAGCGGGCGGGTGTTCCAGTGCTCGGTGGCGATCGAGCCGGCCGCCTCGCCGAAGCAGCGCTGCAGCGCCGACGCGACCGGCGCCGCCCCCGGGGCGGGGGCGGC